>JALQTD010000200.1 GCA_023264155.1 Flavobacteriales bacterium
CGATTGCGTTGCATTTGGAGCTGCCCGAGGGCTATTTCGACGAGTGGGTTCCCGGCGGCTCGAGCATCCTGCGGGCCATCCACTACCCGCCCATCACCCAAGAGCCCGCGAGTTCAGTTCGCTCCGGTCAGCACGAAGACATCAACCTCATCACCTTGCTCGTAGGGGCCTCGGCCGCCGGCCTGCAGGTGCTGCGGCACGATGGGGAGTGGATTCCCGTGACGGCCTTGCCCGAACACATCGTGGTCAATGTTGGGGACATGCTGCAGCGGTTGACGAACCACCGCTTGAAGTCCACCACCCACCGGGTGGTGAACCCGCCGCGGGAGGAGTGGGCTTCGCCGCGGTTCAGCATGCCGTTCTTCTGCCACCCGCGCCCGGAGATGCGCCTTGATGCCTTGCCGCACTGCGTTCCGGCGGGGGAAGCACCGAAGGAAGGGCCGATCAGCGCGGGGGAATACCTGCACCAGCGGTTGCTCGAAATCGGGTTGGCAAAGGCCTGAGCGCGAACCCGTGACGTGGGTCACGGTATGCCCGTCGGTCGGAGCGTAACCTTGCACCGTCATTCACCCGCACATCAACCGACATGGAATCTTTGGAACTCATTGGAATTTTGGGATACGCCGCTGCGGTGGTGGTCGGATTGGTGTTGGGGTTGATCGGAGGTGGCGGATCCATTCTGACCGTTCCGGTGCTGGTCTACTTGTTGAAAGTGGATGCTGAGATGGCCACCGCTTACAGCTTGTTCGTGGTGGGAATTTCAGCAGCTTTTGGTGCCGTTCAGAACTACCGCAACGGGCTGGTCGACATGAAAACGGGCATCATCTTCGCCCTGCCGTCCCTTGCGGCGGTGTATGCGACACGCCGTTGGATGATCCCAGCCATCCCGGACAGCTTTGAAATCCTCGGGCTCGGCTTGACGAAAAACCTGCTGATCATGGGGCTGTTCGCCTTGCTGATGATCGCCGCTTCGGTTTCCATGATCCGCGGACGGAAGGAAACCACGCAGGAGGAGGGCCAGGCCAATTGGTGGCTCGTGCCCATCGAAGGCGCCCTCGTCGGGGTGCTCACCGGGATGGTGGGAGCCGGTGGTGGCTTTTTGATCATTCCCGCCCTGGTGGTCCTGGTGCGGATGCCCATGAAAACGGCCGTCGGCACCTCGCTGATGATCATCGCCTTCAAGTCCCTCATCGGCTTCATCGGCGACCTTGGAACAGACAAGGTCATGGACTGGACGCTGCTCGGACTCTTCACAGCGCTCACAGTGGCCGGCATCCTGATCGGCATGCAACTCGCCAAGCGGGTGGATGGCAAATCGCTCAAGAAAGGCTTCGGCTACTTCGTCCTGGTGATGGGCACCTTCATCCTCCTGAAAGAAATCATGTGAGCAGGTGACAGCGCTCACTTCTGGACGCCCAAGGGCAACGGAAATTTGACAGAAACAAACAAAATAACAGTATCATGCACATTGAGCAGATTTACACCGGATGTTTGGCGCAAGGCGCCTACTACATCGAGAGCAATGGTGAAGCCGCGATCGTAGATCCCTTGCGGGAAACGAAGGACTACATCGAGAAAGCAGAGAGCCGCGGAGCGAAAATCAAGTACATCTTGGAGACGCACTTCCACGCGGATTTCGTTTCGGGTCACCTCGATCTTGCACAGAAGACCGGAGCCCAAATCGTGTACGGTCCGCTGGCTGAACCCGAGTTTGACATCCTCCAAGCGGCGGATGGCCAGGAGCTGAAGTTGGGCGACATCACCCTGAAGGTGTTGCACACGCCGGGCCATACGATGGAGTCTTCGTGCTTCCTCTTGATTGACGAGGAGGGCAAGCAGCACTCGGTCTTCACGGGGGACACGTTGTTCATCGGGGATGTGGGGCGTCCGGATTTGGCCCAGAAAGCGGCGCACATGACGCAAGAGGAGCTCGCAGCGACCCTGTACCACAGCCTCCGCGACAAGGTGATGACGCTGCCGCACGACACCATCGTCTACCCCGGACACGGCGCGGGATCTGCCTGCGGCAAACACATGAGCTCGCAAACCTGGGACACCATCGGCAACCAAATCGCGACCAACTACGCCTTGCGCGTCGATATGACCGAAGCGGAATTCGTGAAGGAAGTGACCGATGGCCTGTTGCCTCCACCGCAGTACTTCCCGAAGAACGCGGCGATGAACAAGCAGGACATCGTGAGCATCGATAACGTGCTCGAGCGGGGAACAGTGGCGTTGGATCCGGATACGTTTGAGGCGATGGCGAACCACGAAGGCGCCATGGTGCTCGACACCCGGTCCGAAGCTGACTTCGTAGCAGGTCACGTGCCCAACTCCATCTTCATCGGCATCGACGGCAGCTTCGCACCGTGGGTGGGCGCCTTGGTGGCAGACCTCAACCAGCCCCTCGTCCTCATCACGCCAGCGGGCCGCGAGGAAGAAGTGGTGACGCGCTTGTCCCGCGTCGGGTACGACAACACACTCGGCTACCTCGAAGGCGGTCTTGACGCGTGGAAAGCTGCAGGCAAGGACGTTGGCACCATCGCGCAAGTGACGGCGCAAGAAGTCGCCGACACCTTCGAAGGCCGCACGTGGGAACTCCTCGACGTTCGGAAGCCCGGTGAATTCGAAGCTGAACACATCGATGGAGCGAACAGCTTGCCCCTCGACTACGTCAACGAGAAGATGGACGCCATCGACGCGAACAAGACGTACTACGCGCACTGCGCAGGTGGCTACCGTTCGGTCATTTTCAACTCGATTTTGAAGGCACGTGGCTTCCACAACGTGGTGGATGTGGCCGGCGGATTCAAGGCTTTTGAGAACACAAACTTGCCTAAAACAGATTATGTTTGTCCTTCAACTTTGAAGTGATCAACATTGGAAATCTTAGCTGCACCTTGGCCCTGGTATGTGACCGGTCCGATCATCGCGATCACCATGGCTTCGCTCCTGTTCGCCGGCAAGCGATTCGGCGTCTCGAGCAACTTTCAACCCCTCTGCACCATCGGCGGTGCAGGGCGCCTCTCAGACTACTTTAAGTTCGACTGGCGTGAACGGAAATGGAACCTGGCATTCGTGCTGGGTTCCATTTTTGGTGGGGCGTTGAGTGGATTCGTATTGCGCCCTGATGTGCAAGTGGACCTCGCGGAAAACACGGTCGAG
>JALQTD010000201.1 GCA_023264155.1 Flavobacteriales bacterium
GCACATGGAGGAGGCGCTGACGACCGTGGGGTTCGAGGCGCCGGGTGGGATGGCGGAGGCGCTGGAGCCGCTGGTGCAGGAGGCGCTGTTGGGGGATTTGGACTTCCCGGTGACGGCGGGGGACACGTACTTCGGGGGGAAGCAGCTGGCGGCGATTGCCCGGTTGGCGCTGATTGCCGACGAGTTGGGGGATGCGGCTTCGGCGGCGACGGCCCGGGCGAACTTGCAGGCGGCGCTCGAGCCGTGGCTGGCGGGGACGAACGGCGATCCGCTGCGGTATGATGCGACGTGGGGCGGGGTGGTGAGTGCGTCGGGCGGCAGCTTCAACCAAGGGGCGTACAACGACCACCATTTCCACTACGGGTATTTCCTGTATGCCGCGGCTGCGCTGGCGAAGGAGGATGCCGGCTGGGCTGCCACGTGGGGCGATGAGGTGGACCAAATCCTGCGCAACATTGCCAATCCGACCCCCGCCGACCCCCACTACACCGTCGCCCGCAACAAGGACTGGTTCGTCGGCCACTCGTGGGCGCAGGGCTTGTACGCGGGGGGCGACGGCCGGAATCAGGAGTCCAGTTCCGAGGCCGTGAATGCTTGGTACGGGGTGTACTTGTGGGGGCTGGCGACGGGGGATGAGCGCGTACGGGATTTGGGCCGCCTCATGCTGGCCATGGAACTGCGCGCCGCGCATACGTACTACCAAATCACGAGCGATTCCGGCATCTACCCCGAGCCCTTCGCCAGCAACAAGGTCGTGGGCGTGCTGTGGAGCAACAAGGTCGACCACGCGACCTGGTTCGGCGGCAACCTCGAATTCATCCACGGCATCCAGATGCTGCCCTTCACGCCCATCACCGAGGAGCTCCTGCGGCCCGAGTGGATCACCGAGGAGTACCCCGTGGTCGCCCAAGCCCTCGATGATCCGTTCATCGGCGAAGGCTGGAAGGGCTTCATCCACATGGCCCAAGCCGTCATCGACCCCGTGGCGGCGTACGCAGCGGCCGACGCCCTGACGGGCTACGACGACGGCAACACGAAGACCAACACGCTGTACTGGTTGGCCACCCGGCCCGGCGCTGACGCCATCGTGCCCAACCCGGTCGATCCCGAGGTGACATTCGCCGTGGACATGAACGGCCAAGCCCTCCTCAACGGCGCGGTCTACCTGTCCGGCGGCACCATCGACGGCTGGTGCGGTTCGTGCGTGCCCATGACCGACCCCGACGGCGACGGCATCTACACCGTCACCCTGTCGTTGCCCCCCGGCCCGCACGAATACAAGTTCCTCAACGGCGACTGGGGCGGGGCGGAGATTTTCGAGCCGGGCGCCGCCTGCACGCTGACCACCGACATTTACACGAACCGCCTTGTGGAGGTGCCGGAAGGCGTGGCGTCCTTCGACCTGCCCGTTGTGTGCTTCAACAGCTGCGAGGCCTGCCCTTCGGCACCGTGCGCCAGCGACACGAACGGCAACGGCATTTGCGACGAGGACGACGTCCCGGGTTGCACCTACCCGTGGTCGCCGAACTACAACGCGGCTGCCACGATGGACGATGGTTCCTGTGCTGAGCCCGCGGGGCCGACGTGCGCTTCGGACCTGACAGGCGATGGCATCGTCAGCGTTTCGGACATGCTCCAGTTACTCGGGGACTTCGGGAACACCTGCCCCTGAGCGCGCACCCAGCCGTGCGAGGCGAATGGCGAAGTAGCTGAAGGTCCCATCGGTGGCGTCGTGCATTTGGCGCAGACCGGCGTTCGGAGTGGCTTGCCAAAGGGGAATCAACTGATTCCATTCCGCTTCAGAAAGCAGTTCACGCGGGGCGACCAGGCCGTGCTCAGCGGCTTCGACCAAATGCCCTTCAACGGTGCGTTCGGCGATGCCGCGTGCGGCTGCGATGGCCGCAATGGACTGCCCCCCTTGCCACTTTTCGAAGGTGGTGCGGACCGTGCGGCTGGGGCCGCGTGCCGCGCGGGTGCGCTTCGATGGGCGACGCCCCTCGGGCATGTTGCGTTCCAAGCCCCACGTGTCACAACCCGTGGCGATGAGGTCGAGGAAGGCCGCTCCGAATTGTTCGACTTTCATGGCGCCGAACCCGGTGATGGCTAGCAAGTCCTCCTCGTTAGCCGGTCGGTAGGCCGCCAGTTCCCGCAGCGAGTTGTCGGGCACGATGACGTAGGCGGGCACGCCTCGGGCGTCGGCGAGTTGCTTGCGCAGGGAACGGAGGGCTTCGAACAAGCCGGGGTGGGCGTCCGGTCCTGTGGATTCGGCCCGGCTGACCGGGGTGGGGGCGGAGGTGATTTGGGCCAATTCCACGCGGAGCTGGCCCCGCAGCACCTCCCAACTCCGCGCGTTCAACCGCAACACCGGGTAGCGCCCCAACTCTTGGTGGAGGAAGCCCCGCTGGATCAGTTCCTTGCCCCAAGCCAACCACGCGGCCTTCGGGTGGTCCTTGCCAATTCCGAAGACGGTTAGTTGCTTGTGGGATTCGGCCATGCGTTCGGCCTGCGACCCGCGCAGGATGTCCACGCAATAACTCAGCCCGTACGGCACCTGCAGCCGGGCCACGGTGGAAAGGAGTTTCTGGGCTTCCGTGGTGGCGTCGAAGGTGGGGCGCTCGTCGAGGCAGTTGTCGCAGTTGCCGCAGGAATCCGGAGCGGACTCGCCGAAGTAATTCAGCAGCAGCTTCCGCCGGCAAGTAGGGGACTCCGCGTAGTCGATCATGCGGCGCAACTTGTTGACCAGCAACGCCGACTGCTCCTCGTTGCCCTCCACTTCACACATCGGACTCAACCGGGCGAAGTCGCCCCCGCCGCCAAACATCAGCACATCGCTCGGCTCGCCGTCCCGCCCGGCCCGGCCCGTTTCTTGGTAGTACCCTTCGAGGTTCTTCGGCAGGTCGGCGTGCACCACAAAGCGCACGTTGCTCTTGTCAATGCCCATGCCGAAGGCAATGGTGGCCACCATGATGCGGATGTCGTCCCGCAGGAAGGCGCTTTGGCGCTGGGCACGCACGGCGCCAGGCAGGCCCGCGTGGTAGGATTCCGCAACGAAGCCCGCCGCCCGCAGGTCTTCGGCCAGTTCATCGGTGGAGCGGCGGCTCATGCAATAGATGATGCCCGACTCGC
>JALQTD010000202.1 GCA_023264155.1 Flavobacteriales bacterium
GGTGTGTCGGCGGTACCGGCCATCGACCGGGCTGAGGGCTGTCAAAGCGGAGAGTTCCATGGCGAGCGATTTGCTGCCGCAAAAGTAGGCCTTCTGAGCGGGACCTGCACGCCTCCTCAAGCGACTGCCACTGAATGGTACAAGAGAAATTCAGTCGTCCTTCACGCAACGAATGCTGTGACCGTAGTTGCCAGCCGCATTGGGCGAATAAGCATACGAACGAGAGATTTCAGGAAACGTGCCCGTCAACCCTCGGGAGCGAAACCCTCCGATTTGGCTTGTACCTGCTGGACCATAACTCCAAAAGCTCGCTACGCTGTCAGCTCCCCAGAATAGGCTTCCACCGAAATCACCGCCGGGCAAGGCCTTGAACCCGGATGCGTTGTCGCCGTCCCAATCGGGGATGTCTGACGGGGATGCCTTGAGTTGCTCGCCTTGGGTTCCGCGAAACCCCGTACTCAGCGCTGTGCTCGCGCTCATCCCCAGCCCCATCTCCAACTCAATCCAGTCCGCATCGGTGGACACGTGCCAACCGACGGGACACACCCCCCGAGCATCCGTCAGCGCATACCCGTTGTAGAGCCTGCCGTAAGTGCTGAGGTTGGCCACCTCATCGCACCCGAGTTCGCATGGAATGCTTCCTTCCCCAAAAACGGCCTGAGCCCCTTCCGTGGTATTCAGCCATTCTTCCGAGGTCAGGCCTCCGGTAATCGGATCCCCGTTCGCATACTGATCGGCCTGTAAATTTTCTTGAAACCAGCACTGATCACCTATTTCAACGAGGTCGTAGTCGTGCCCGTTGTAGTCCAAAACCGACTCCCCTCCGCAAGGATCGCTGGCGCAGTCAACGACTTCGACGGCAATGGGCTCAGAAAAATCCAAATTCCCAAAATAGTCCCCGATGCTGCAATAAATTACCTCAAACGCACCTACAAGGCGATAGTAGGTCAACCCTACCTCGGAACTCGGAGGTGTGAAGATTGGGGCATCACTTCCCGCGACTTGCTGCCAAGGTCCATCGGGGTTGGGTGATGACTCCCAATAACTATCCTCGAAGAATTCGCTTTCAGACCATGCGACCTCGAATCCGATGGGTATCGAGGTCCCTCCCAAGCACCGAGTTCCTCCGCCGAAAGGACTAGAAAAATGCCCGTTCCAAAGTGGCTCCGGCCATATCTCATACCAAGCACCGCCAACCGCTGATTCACACCCCAGCCCTTCGCCAACCACCTCGACCTGAATCTCGAGAAATGTAAGCGCAGCAGTTGAATCGAAAAGGGGTGGATAAAAAGTGTCGCTATTCCCTTCTTCCCACGGTAAACCGTCTACGCTCCATTGGTAGCTGAGGTTCCCTGCACCGCCTTCCGTGACGGCAGTGAAGGGGTCATAGAAAAAGGAAAGGACGTTCGCAATTGAGCAAGCATAGGGAGGGGTCACGTTGACTGTGAGCGCGGGAACCACGTGTACCCATTGGATGGGACCAAGGGTGGTGCAGCCGTTGGCGGTGCTCACTGCACAAGCATAACCGACGGTTCCCACGGCATCGGTCGGGGGAGTGAATGTGGCTGCGGTTTGGCCTGCGATCGGCGTTGACCCTACCCCTTCTGCGATCATATACCACTGGTAAGAAGATGGAGGGAACGGTTGACCCGAGAACACCACGACAGCGGGGTCCAACTGAGTGCCTTGGCACACCCAAGGTTCCGTGAGTTCAGCGCCTTCAATATCGGGCCATATGGTGGTAAACTCTAGTGCGGGAATGACCTCAATCAAGGCCGAAGAACTCGTCACTTCCGCGTCTATGTCGGCGACCACACACCTGAAATAGGTGGAGGCAGTCAAGTCATCCGGCACCGAAAAGTTGCTGTAAGTTGCGCCATCGATAGGGGTCCATGGACCGTCTTCAGATTGGGCGCTTTGCCACTGGAACGTGGGGAGGCCCGAACCGCCGGTGACCTCGATGGTCAAGGGAGCGGATGAGATGGAATTGGCGCAGTGGATTTGGCCTGAAGGATGCACCGTGATTTGCAAGGCATCGAAACTCATGCCCTCGCAGTTGCCCTCTTCATCCAGCGTCCCCACACAATCGTCCATCGAATCGAACACGCCGTCCGCATCCGCATCGATTTCGCCAAACGCCTCAAAAAAAGACAACAGATCTGTGATGTTGACGAACCCATCGCCGTCCACATCCGGATTCCAAGGGCAAGCATCCGGAGCGGCCTCGCCGTATGCGGTCATGAAGGCAAGTAAATCCGTCACCGTGATGGCGTAATCGCCGTCAAAATCCGGATTCCATGTGCAATCGGACTGCGCTAAAGATGATCCCACTGCAGATGCAGCAAGAACGAACAAACAGAAAAACTTCTTCATCACCCTATTCATTCACAGTAACATAATCCGACTAATTTATTAAAATAGATGACACCTCGGACTGTTGGTGTAGCTTCGTGGCATGCAACCCCGCCTCATCCGTTTCGCGCTCGCCTGCTGGGGCCTGGGCGCTGCCCTCGGCGCCGGGCTCAACGCCGTCCTCGGCGCGCTCAGCCCGGAGTATTTCCGCCGCGTGATGGGCTGGGACTTCCCCGGCATCGGGTCGGCGGCCGTGCTGCAAGGGGTGGTCGAGGGCACGGTCTACGGGCTCCTCGTGGCACTGGTTCTGGGCGCGCGTTGGCTGCGGACCAAATCCCCGCTCGCCGTCCTCCTCCCCCTCCCCCTTTGGTCCACCCTCGCCGCCCTCGCGGGCGGCCTCCTCGGCGCTGGCCTCGCCGCCCTCAACCCGGACTACTTCACCGCCACCTTCCCTTTGGCCGACGGTCTCCTCGGCTCCTCCCTCACCGCCTTCGGCGCGGTCGGGGGCGCCATCAACGGCGCCCTGCTCGGCGCGGCCTTCGGCACCCTCGCGGCCTGGTCGCGCCTCCGCACTCCCTGACGGTCCTCCTTCGTCGGCGGCCCTCCCTCCGGTCGGGCGTTCGGCCGCTACGCGCCCGAGAAAAGTGTTAGT
>JALQTD010000203.1 GCA_023264155.1 Flavobacteriales bacterium
AGGATAATCCATGTCAAGGCAGCGCCTGCGACAATGATCGCAATCCGGAGGATGGACAGGCCGATGCGAAGTCCTTTATCTCCCATGATTGCAATGATTATCCGTTCAGCTTACGCTTGTACAACAAGTCGACGAAATCCATAGACGCCTCCTCCATGTCCAACACGATGCTGTCGATCTTCGACAGGATGTAGTTGTAGAAGATTTGGAGGATGATGGCCACGATCAAACCGGAGACCGTCGTGATCAATGCCACCTTAATACCGCCTGCCACGATGGACGCGTTGATCGTGTTCGCCTCCGCAATCTTATCGAAGGCCGAGATCATCCCGATGACCGTACCCATGAAACCCAACATCGGGGCGAGGGCGATGAACAAGGAGATCCAGCTCAACCCGCGCTCGAGCTTCGACATCTCCACTGAACCGTAGTCCTCGATGGCCTTCGCCACTTCCTCATAGCTGCCAGAGCTGCGGTCGAGTCCTTGGTAGAATATGGAGGCAACCGGACCGCTCGTGCTGCGGCACACTTCCTTCGCCGCATTCTCGCCGCCTTTGCCGAGGGCATCCTCGATGCGCTTGAGGAGCTTCGAGTTGTTCGTCGTCGCCATGTTCAAGTAGATGATGCGCTCGATGCTCAACGCAAGGCCGAGGATCAAACAGATCAAAACGAACGCCATGAACGTCGCACCGCCTTCGATGAAGTAGCGCTTCACGGTTTGGTGGAAGCTCAACACCTCCTTCGTCTCCTCGGCGGGAGCCGCATCTTCAACTGCGGGCGCTGCGGGGGCAGCAACGGCAGTGGTGTCCTCCAACGCAGCGGTGGTGTCAACGGCAGCTTGCTCCGTCGTTTCGGTCGTTTGTGCGAATGCGGCGGCCGGAGCTCCGGTCCAAATCAGCCCTGCAATGGCAAAGAGGGCAAACAACTTCTTCATGAGAATCAGGTTGATGGTGTGTTTCTTTCTCTTAACTGCGCTGCGCAATTCGCCGGGGCGGATTTTACAACGGGTGCAAATGTAGGACGGCCGTTCGTTTCTGCAAACTTTCAAGGGTTAAACCTATGTATCCTGCGCCGGGCCTTGATTCGTGCGGGCTTGGAGGGCTTGCAAGGCCAAATCCAGGCCCACAATCGGCAGGCCGCACGCCCCGCCCTCACATGGATACACCGTCAACTGCGGTTGTTGGCGGCCCGCCGTCCAGGGAACGTCGTCGTGGCCGGGGGCGAGGGGGACGACGAAGGCGCGGTGGTGCAGGGCGCGTTTGATTTGGCCTGCAGCCTCCGCCGCGCCCGGGCCCGCCACCACGACCTCCACGAACGGCTCGGTGAACCGGCGCGCCACGGCGGCCCAATAGCACGCGGTCGGCAACTCCGCGAAGCCCTCGGCCGCCACGGCCACCATCGCGCGGGCGCGTTCCGTGTAGTTCGGCTGGCCGAAAACGAACCCCAAGGTGTGGAGGTTTTCGGCCATCACCGCGTTGGCGGAGGGGAGGACGTCGTCGATGCGGTCGAAGCGTTCGGCGAAGAGCGTGGCCTTCGGGTCGTGCGGGGCGAAGCGGAGGAGCGGGGTGCGGGGGGTGGCGAAAGCCGCGAGGGCGGCGTCGCACCAGGTGCGGGCTTGGTGGGCCCAGCGGGGGGTGCCCGTGGCTTCGTAGGCGGCGAGGGCCGCAGCGGCGGCGGCCGCGTAGTCTTCGAGGGTCGCCGGGAGGCGGGGCGAGCCGTGTTGCCAAACCCGCCACATCCGGCCGTCCTCGGTCAGGTGGTCTGCGAGGAAGGCGACGGCCTGTTCGCCGCGGGCCACGGCCTCGGGGCGGCCCGATCGGAGCAAGCCCCAGGCCATCCAGGCCGTGTGGCCGGCCACGACCTTTTCGTCGCGGGCGGGGGGCTGGCGGTGGGCGGTGCGGTGGGCGAAGATGGCGTCGAGGGTTTGGCCCATCCCCTCCGGCATCTCCTGCGCGCCCACCGGCCGCATCGGCACGAACGCGCCCTCGCCCAACTCCTCCATCCGCGCCCGCTCCGTCCAATCAAAGCAGGCCATCGCACGGTCGAACCCCGCCGGATCGTCCGCAAACGCCGCCGCACACTCCGCGGCCGTCCACCAATACCAGCGCCCCTCCGCCCCTTCGCTGTCCGCATCGAACGACGTGTAAAACCCGCCCTCGGGTGCGCTGAAATCCCGCATCACCCCGGCGATGAGCCGCCCGATGGCCAGCTCCCACTCCCCGCTCGCGGCCCCGGCGTAAGGCAGCCCCGCCACCAGCGCCGCCAGCACGCCGCCTTGATCGCTCAGCATCTTCTCAAAGTGCGGCAGGCGCCACGCCTCGTCCACGGCATACCGCATGAACCCGCCCCCCGCGAAGTCGTGGAGGCCGCCCCGCACCCACGCCGCGCCCGTGGCCCGCACGTGCTCGGCGCACTCCGCATCCCGCGCCGCCTCCCCGGCAAGCCACAGCAACTGGAACGGCATCGGAAACTTCGGCGCCCCCGCCGCGCCCCCGTGCACCCGGTCCCAATGGGGCTTCCATGCGGCCAGTCCCGCTCTGATTGCCGCCCCCCACTCCGCCTCCACCACCTCCTGCTCGCTTGGCTCCTCGACGGCCCGCACCCCCGCCGCCAGCCGCTCGGCATATCCGACCACGGCGCTCCGGTCCGTCCGCCACAACTTCACCAGCTCCATCAAACCCGCCTCCCACTGCTCCCGCGGCACATACGTCGCGCCCCAAACCGGCCGCCCATCCGGCAAACACACCGCGTTCAACGGCCAGCCCCCCTGCCGCGTCATCAACTGAACGGCCGTCATGTACGCGGCATCCACCTCGGGCCGCTCCTCGCGGTCCACCTTGATGTTCACGAAATGCGCATTCATAACGTCCGCCGCCCCCTCGTCCTCGAACACCTCCCGCTCCATGACGTGGCACCAGTGGCACGCCGAGTAGCCGATGGAGAGGAGGATCGGCTTGCCCTCGGTCCGGGCGCGGTCGAGGGCCTCGGCG
>JALQTD010000204.1 GCA_023264155.1 Flavobacteriales bacterium
AGTGGTTCGCCGTCAGGAAGTAGGGCGTGCCGTCCTGCAAGGTGTTGTTGACGAGGGCGCCCGTGCAGCTGGCGAAGCCGCCGCTGAGGATGAGGGCCACGCTCCGCTTCTCGACCTGCCAGAGGTCACCTTCGGGGCAGTTGATGCCGATGTTGCACGCGCCGGAATTGCCGTACGGACCGCGATCGAGAAGCTCTTCGGCGACGGCAGCCGCGCGGCGTTGGATGCTCCGGTAGCTGTGCACGATTTGGCCGATGTGCAGGTCGGCTTGGAAGGGTGCGTTGAGCGATTCACGGTATTCGATGACCACTTGGTCGCCGAGGGTTTGGCCCAAAGCGAGGCTCCCCCACTCCTTGTTGTTGCGGTGATCAAAGCTCCCGATGAAGTCCGTGTGATCGGCGTTCCAAACGAACAGGCGCCCGCCCTTCGGCAGGTGGTACGCATCGAACAAGAAGCTGATGCCCAAGGCCTCCGGGCACTCCACGGCCAAGCGCCACACGCGCTCCCCGCCCTCGACGGTCCAGGTACCTGCCGTCGCGGGGTCGATGTCCACGTCGTACTCGACGCCGAACCGCCAAGCCGCTTCCTTGTATTGGTCGGTGACCGCATCTTCAGCCGCCAAGGCTTCCCGGTCAATGGCCGGCATGCGCATCACGGGCAGGGCTTCGAAGGCCACCGCTTCCCAAGCGGGAGTGCCCCCGCGGCTGATTTGGGCATTCACATCGGTGGTGTAGCCGCATACCGCGACCATCCCCACCAGCGCCAAACGGCGCAACAGGTTAGTTGTATTCATACGTCAAAGGTTCGTTCCAATTTTCAAGCAGGAGGACGGTGATGCCGCGTGGGCTTCCCCGCCAGGGTTTCAAATCGATTTCCAATTCCTCTTGAATGAGGGCCCGGCACGCGTCCCCCGGGGTGCGGTGCACCACGCGGAGGGGTTGCTTTGGGGGCAAGCTCTTCAAGAGGGGGCCGGCGGACTCCACAGACAGGTCGTGCTCGGCACAGCCGCCGCCGTATTGAACGGTCAACGCGAGGGTGTTCCCGCGGACTTCGGCGGCCACAATTTCACAGGGCGCTTCCGGCCAATCCGCCGCGCTCGCGACCGGTTCGACCGAACGCACTCCGCAGCCCCATGCCAGCAGCATCGCTGCAACACCCGCCATCAGCACCGTTTTCATTTGCACAATATACGGCGCTGCCCCGGATTCCTTGGGCGGGTCAGTGGAAGCGCAGAACGAACGGCAGCCGCGCCTGCACCCGGTCACCGCGCTCGACCATGCGGGTCACGGCACGGAAATCAGCCACGTCCTCAGGCGCGAAACCGAGCTGGTGCAACGCCATTTCCACGCCCGCAAAGTCTTCGATGAAGGCCTCGAACGGGTCTTGTTGGGTGGGGAGGTACACGCGTTCCGCGCCGGATTCGAGGCCGGCGAGTTCTTCCGCGGCGGCGATGGCGTCGGCGAGGTTGCCGAGTTCGTCGACGAGGCCGATTTCGAGGGCGTCTTTGCCGGACCAGACGCGGCCGCGTGCGATTTGGTCCACGCGCTCAACCGTCAGGCCCCGGCCTTCTGCTACGAGCTTGATGAAATCGTTGTAAATGTCGGTCACGCCTTCGTTGATTGCCTCGAGCTGGACGTCGTCGAGCGGCGCGTTCAGGCCCATGCCCGCGTGGGGGTGCGTGGCCACCTCATCGTATGCGAGGCCCATCTTGTCCTCAAGCAGCTCTTGGGCGTTCGGGATCATGCCGAAGACGCCGATGGAGCCGGTGATGGTGGTGGGGTTTGCGAAGATGCGGTCGGCGTTTGCCGAAATGTAGTAGCCGCCGGAAGCCGCGTAGTCACCCATGCTGACGACCAAGGGCTTGCCTGCTTCGGTGAGCAGCTTGGTTTCGCGCCAAATCACATCACTCGCCAACGCCGAGCCCCCCGGGCTGTTCACGCGAAGCACGACTGCCTGAACGTCCTCGGCGAGCCGGGCCTGGCGGATGGCTTCGGCTAGCGTCTCCGAACCGATGGTCTCGGCGTCGCCTTCCCCACTTTCGATGCCCCCGACCGCATAGATGACGGCGACTTCACCGCCGAGCAGGTCCTCGTCGACCTCGGCTTCCGCCTTGTTCATCATTTCGACGAGCTCTTCGATTTGGCCCAACGACTTGCCCAACAAGCGCTCCGGCAAGGTGTACTCCCCGAGGGACGCGTACTCCGGCTCCTCGCCGAGCCGCTCCTCCACGAGCGCCTGGAACTCGTCCTCGTAGAGCAAGCCGTCGAACATGCCGAGCGCAAGGCCGTCCTCCGGCAAGCGCAACGAGAGGCTGCTCGCCATGGCGTCAATCTTGTCCGGCGCGATGTTTCGGCCGCGGGCGATGCCGCTGCGCACTTCGTCCCACACGTCGTCGAGCAGGGCGGTGAGCTGGGCGCGGTTCGACGAGCTCATGTCCTTGCGGATGAACGGTTCGACCGCGCTTTTGAATTCATTGTCCGGCCCGCGCACCACCGTAATGTCCACGCCGATCTTTTCGAGCATGCCGGTGTAGTACATGGTCTCAAGGCGCATGCCCGCGAGTTCCACGCCGCCGTTCGGGTGCAGGTACAGTTCGTCCGCCACGCTGTTGAGGTAGAGCGCGCCGAGGGTCATCGTTTCCGCGTAGGCCAAAACAAATTTCCCCGACTCCTTGAACGCCTCCAGCGCCTGCCGCAGGTCGAGCAGGGTCGACGGCGCTGCCGCGACGGAGGAAACGTGGAGGGCGATGCCTTGGATGTTGTCGTCTTCGGCCGCGCGGGTGAGGGCGTTTTGGATTTGGTCCAATCCCATCGGCAATTCCGGCGTCAAGTTGCCCAAATTGAAGCTCGGCTCCTGGGCGCCTCGCTCCACAATCGGCCCATCGAAATGCACCTGCAGCACGCTCGCCTCCGGCAGGTCAATCGACTCCTCCTCGCCCTCCGAGAACGCGGAAACCAGCCCGCCGACCAGCGCCGAAACGAACACGAG
>JALQTD010000205.1 GCA_023264155.1 Flavobacteriales bacterium
GTCAATCCACGAAGGCTTGGCGGAGGACGTCGCGGACCCGTTGCTGGGCGGCCGGCGGGAGGAGGGCGATGGGGGAGGTGATGCGCGAGGTGTTGATGGAGTGGATTTGGTCCAGGCAGATGTAGCCACGCTTGCGGCCTACGCGTGCTTCGATGCGGGTGGGTAGGGGCCGTTTGACGGATGTCATGGGCGCCACCACCACGGTGCTGAGGTGGCGGTTCATTTCATCGGGGGACAGGATGACGCACGGCCGCGTCTTTTGGATTTCGGCTCCCACCGTTGGATCCAAGGCCACCCACACGACGAGGAATCGTTTCAGTTCCATTCGTCCCCTTCGTCTTCCGGCCAAACGTCCAAAAATCCATCGTCAGCCGCTCCGTCGCCATACTGGGCGAACGCATCCTCCCAGCCTGAACGTCCCGTTGCACAGGGCTTCAGGACGATTTCGCCTTCGCGTAATTCGAGCTCCAGCGCTTCTTGGAAACCGTATTCTTGCAGGATGGATTTGGGCAGGCGGATGCCTTTTGAATTGCCGATGGCGATGATGGGGATGCGCATGTCCGTCATTTCAAGTGTAATTACAAAGTTCGTACAATTTGACGGGCCGAAATTCGGAATGGTCGTCGCGCAATGCGGCAAGGAATTCACAGCTGCACGACAGGAGTTTGTGCGCGTGCTCGTAACTCAGCGGAGGCGCTGGAAGAGGCGGATGTGGTCGGAGGCGACGCGGGACCAAGTGTAGCGGCTGAGGTCGAAGCGTTGGGGTGCCGGTGGCGCGGCGGCGAAGTCGGCGAGGGCGGCCGTGAGGGCGGGGGCGGATGGGGGGATGAGGCGGCAGCCGGGGGCGGCGGCGAGGAGGGTGGCGGTGGCGCCGACGTTGGTGGCGATGACGTGGCGGCCGCGGGCGAGGGCCTCGAGGATGACGGTGGGCATGCCCTCGGCGCGGGAGGGCACAAGGAGCACGTCGGAGGCGTCGAGGATGGCGCGGACGCGTTCGCGGTCGGTTACGGTGCCGTGGAAGGTCACGTCGTGGATGCCGGGCGGGAAGGGTGGCCACGGGCCGACGACGTCGAGGGCGATGGGGGTGGAGAGGTCGGAGAGGGCCGCTTGCAGGATGCCGTACCCTTTGCGGGGCTCGTTGCGGCCGATCAGGAGGGCGCGGAGTGGGCCGGGCATGCGCGGGGTGGGGCGGGGAGTGAGCCACGCGCCGGGGATGCCGTTGGGGATTTCAGCGACCGAGGTGGGGGAGACGCCGGCTCCGTGAAGGAGGTCGGTGAGGCGGCCGCCGAGTGAGATGGTGGTGTGGGCGGAGCGGAGGAGGGTGCGGGCGGTGGGGCGGAGCAGGGATTTGGCCAGGGCCTCGCTGCGCGAAAACGCCGGCTGGAACATCTCGAGCCCGTGCAAATTCACCACGAGGCGCGGATGATCGCGGAACGCCCACCCCGTGAAGCCCTGCGCGTACACCACGTCGAAACGCGCCGGATCGCCCACCGCCGCCCGCAACGCGCCGCTGTACGCCTTCGACGCCCGCACGTAATGCCCTGGCAGCCGCCCGCGGTCCACGAAGGGCACGCCGATCAGGGAGCCGCGCAGGCCGAGGGCCGCCCGGACTTCGCGCTCAGAAGGCACCGCGCCGTTGATCGGCCCGCAATGCGCCACCACGAGCTCGTCGCACAGGGCACCGAGGTGCTTCGCCAGCATCGCCGAGTGCTGCTGCATGCCGCCGGTCACCCACGGGGCGAGCCCGTCGGTCAGCATTAAAATCCGCAAGCCGCGTTCCATGCCCCCAAGGTACCGCAGGCCGCGCCGAAATCCCGTAATTTGGGCGCCATGCGACTGCCTGCCTTGAAAAGTTCGAAGCGGCTTCACGGCCGACCGTGGTTTTGGCGGTTGCGCCGGAATGTCAAGCGGTGGGTGCGGCACGGATTCCGTCCGCCCGCCAAGCCGGTGAAGGTGTTCTGCGTGGGGTGGCTGAAGACGGCGACCACGTCGACGGGCCGGGCGCTGGAGGTGCTGGGGTACCGGCATTTGTCCTACCAGCTCGATTTGCGCGAGCGGGTGAAGGCGGGCAACTTGCGCGGCATCCTAGCGATCACGCGGCGATACGACAGCTTCGACGACCGGCCGTGGAACGATGTGCGGGTGATCGAGCAGGTGATCGCGGCCTATCCGAATGCGAAGTTCATCTTGACCACGCGCGAGGAGCAGGCTTGGCTGAACAGCTTCAACCGGTACTTCTATTTCGCTGACGAGTTCACGGATGCGGAATTGTTGCAGCAGTTCCGGGCGCACAATGCGGATGTGCGGGCCTTGCTGGCCGAGCGGGGGTGCGATTGGATCGAGTTGGATGTGGCCCGGGATTTGGACTGGCCAAAACTTTGCACCTTCCTCAACCTGCCCATTCCGGACCTGCCCTTTCCGCGCGTCAACACACAGCAGCAACACGCCGCTACCCGCGGCTGAACGAAGGGCGCTATCTTCGCTCGCATGCTCCAACTGGATATCAAGTGGGATCGCCGGCAGTGGTTCCGGCTGGTGATGGCGCTGACCGCGACGCTCGTGGTGCTGACCGCCGTCTTGCCCAGTTGGACCGGGGTGGTCGGGTTCTTGTTCCTGTATTTGATTCTGAAGCGGCAATTGGGCACGGTGGAGGCGCTGGTGGGGGTGTTTTTGGTCGTGACGGCGCTGGCGAGCTCGCGTTTGGGCTACCACGGGTATGTGAAGCAGTTGCGGCTGCCGTTGCTCATCGTGATGGCCTACCACGGGCTGAAGCGGTTCAACACCTGGCCCATCGAACTGCGGCGGTCGCATGCCCGGTGGGCGCTGCTGGTCCTGGTGGGCGTGGCGGTGCCGACGCTCATCAACCAAGGCCTGGCCGTCCGGGACCCCGCTATCGTCCTCGTGCCCGGGGCCTGGTTCATCTTCGGCACGCTCGCCTTTCATGCCAACGAAGCGGAGCTGCGCAGGCGGTGGGACCTGTTC
>JALQTD010000206.1 GCA_023264155.1 Flavobacteriales bacterium
TCCGG
Organism: Flavobacteriales bacterium; assembly: GCA_023264155.1. GTDB lineage: Bacteria > Bacteroidota > Bacteroidia > Flavobacteriales_D > Sanyastnellaceae > JALQTD01. The sequence goes on from JALQTD010000206.1 coordinate 6, forward strand.
GCGAATGAAGCAAAGGTTCCTTCTTGCGGTCTTGGCGTTTTCCACCGGGGCAATGCTCCATCCCCACGGGGCTTCAGCCCAAGCATTGCCGTGCTCCGAAGGGATGGCCGGACCCTATCCGTGCGATGGGGTGGACCAGTTGGGGTTTGTAGCGTTGTCGGACTGCAACGCGACTGGCGCCAACGACGTCTGGGGATGGTACGATGACCTGACCGGGAAGGAGTACGCCTTGCTCGGATTGAACAACGGGTTGGCGTTCATCGATGTGACGGATCCTTTTTATCCCATTTACCTCGGTAAAATGCCAACAGCAAGTTCAAACAGCCTGTGGCGGGACATGAAGGTGGCGGGGCACCACGTGTATGTGGTCAGTGAGGCCTTTGCACACGGCCTTCAGGTTTTTGATTTGCATTGGCTGCGTGAGGTAACGGATGTTCCCAATGCGTTTTTAGCGGATGCTACACTTTCCGATTTCAGTGACGCCCACAACCTTGTAGTGGATGAAGCCGCTGAACGGCTGTATGTGCTCGGGACGAACTTGGCCGAGGGAGGCGTGTTGATCTATGACATTTCGAACCCGGGTGAACCCATGTTGGTGGGCATGCACGGGGAAAGTGGGTACGTGCACGACGCCGCCGCTGGGGAGTACTACGGGCCGGACGAGGAGCACCTCGGTGCTTCCTTGTTGTTCTGCGCGCACCCCACGCACTTTTCCATCCTGGACGTGACCGATGCCGCTGATGTACAGGTGTTGAGCACGGGATCACATCCCTCAAACGGCTACACGCACCAGCCGTGTTGGCTTCCGGATGGGAGGCACCTATTGATCGGGGATGAGTTGGACGAACAGCAATACGGCTTCAACACGCGGACGCTTTGGTGGAACGTATCCGATTTGGATGCGCCCGCATTTGGTGGGGCCTTTTTTGGCTCAACCCAAGCGAGCGATCACAACTTGTACGCCGACCCCGAATTCGTTTACCAATCCAACTACACGGCAGGGCTGCGCATCCTGAAAACAGATGACTCCGAGGGGTTTGCGATGGAGGAGCTGGCTTGGTTCGATGTGCATCCGGCGACCAATGCTGTGGGGTTCACGGGGAGTTGGTCGAATTACCCGTTCCTCCCTTCGGGCAATGTGTTGGTCAGCTCGATGGAATCGGGATTGCACATCCTGCGGCCCCGGTGGCTTGAAGCTGCGTTTTCGTCTTCCGAGGTGTGCCAAAACGACACCGCCATCCTCGAGGTCACCATCCCCAAGGACCTCGGCATCGCGTTCACCTTGAACACCTCCGGGGCGCCAGGCGGCATTGAAGTCCTCGGCATGCCGCTGTCCGCATACGGAGCCGGGACGTGGGAGTTTGAAGTGGTCGGGCTGCCGACCTACCTCGGCGCTGTGGAGTTCACGGTCACCCTTTCGGCGGATGGTTGGGCATGGGAAGTGCCTGTTTCCATGGAGGTGGATGGTGGAACGGTTTGGTTCCGGGATGCGGACGGTGATGGTTTCGGCGACCCTTACCACCCGGGGATCATGTGCAGCAGCCAGCCGGGGTATGTAGCGAACGACTTGGATTGTTTCGATGCATCGGCGGCCGTGTATCCGGGGGCACCGGAGCAATGCGATGCCTTGGACAACGATTGCAACGGATGGGTCGACGACGATTTGGAGTTGACCACTTGGTACCGTGACATGGACGGGGATGGCTACGGGGCATCCAATTCTGTGGTCGACAACTGCTACTGTCCGGCCGGGTATGTGGCCTATGCAGGGGATTGCAACGACAACCAACCGTTCATTTACCCGAATGCTCCCGGCAACCAATCCGGCGCTGACAACAACTGCGACGGCATCATCGGTCCGGATGAGTCCAATCCGTGCCCGGGGGACTACAACTTGGACAACCAGGTTTCGGTTTCCGATTTGCTCGTCATCTTGTTCGATTACGGCTGCATAACGGACTGCGAAGCTGACATGGATGGCGATGGGTTGGTCGCCATCGGGGACATGCTCCTGTTCTTAGCCGCCTTCAGCATGCCTTGCGGCGATTGAAGGTCAGTGGCCTTCGGCGCTTTGCAGCGCTTGGTCATGCACCATGGTCGCAAAGAGCCCGCCACGTTCAATCAATTCGGTTGGTGAGCCGGATTCGGCGACCCGTCCTTCATCCAGCACGACCACCCAATCTGCATGCCGCAACGAAGACACGCGGTGGCTCATCATGAGCACGGCCGAGTGGTCGGATTCGGCCTTCAAGGCATTCAGGATGTGGGTTTCGGTGTCGGTGTCCACTGCCGAGAGGCTGTCATCTAAAATCAGCAGTTCCGGTTTGCGCATCAGTGCGCGGGCGATGGAGATGCGCTGCTTTTGGCCTCCGCTCAAGTTCACTCCCCGCTCGCCCAATTGCGTCTGGTAACCGCCGGGGAAGGATTCTATGTTGTGAGCAACATGCGCCTGCTTGGCCGCAGCCCGGATGGCATCGCTTGCCGCATCATCGACCCCGAAAGCAATGTTTTCTTCGATGGGGTCGCTGAACAGGAACACGTCTTGCGGGACGTAGCCCGTTTCCGCACGGAACGCCTGGACGTTCAAAGAACGGATGTCCTGACCACGGAATCGCACTGCCCCGGCGTCGGGATCGAACAAGCGCATGGCGAGGTGGGCCACCGTGGATTTTCCACTGCCCGTCCGTCCGGTGATGGCAACGGTTTGACCACGTTCAAGGGTGAAGCTCACGTCTTTCAGCGCTTGAATGCCCGTGTCGGGGTAAGCAAAGGAAACGCCCTCAAATGCGAGTGTGGGCGCGGTGGAATCGCGGGGCACCGGGGCCGTTCCTGGGTGCAATCGGGGCTCCGCTTCAAGGAAGTCGTTGATGCGCTGCATGGAGGCCTCCGCTTTTTGGACCAGCGTGGTCACCCAACCGACCGAGGCGAACGGCCAAGTCAACAAG
>JALQTD010000207.1 GCA_023264155.1 Flavobacteriales bacterium
CCTCATCGGACGTCACTTGCACGTAATCGGATTCCGTCGGTGCCGGTCCCGCGTAGTCATCTACGCAGAAACTGACCGTTTCTTCCGACCCCGTGGCCAAGGTGAAAGGGCCGTAGGTCGCCCCATCCGCCGAAGTGAAGGTCAGCTCCGTGTCTCCCCAGCCGTTGTTGTTGCTGTCCATCATGAGCAAGTCGTAACAGCCGTTTTGAAGGCAAACACTGCCATCGAAGGGGGCGCCCTCTTCCATGATGACCGCCCCGGCATCGCTCATCAACACCCAATCGATTTGGTTGTTTAAGCTGAACGAGCCGGTGGAGGGCAACGTAACATCGAAATCCGTGCAGAACGTGCCTGCGGGCAGTTGGGAGAACCAGCCTGTAACGGTGGTGGTGTTGGAGGTGCAGAAGGGCAACGTGTCACCGATGCCGATTAAGGCGTCGTTTTCGTACCAAAGCGTGGTACCGTCCACGACCTCACTCGAGGAGAAGCGGAACGCGACGTTGCTCGCGCTCCAGTTGCCCGTATTGTAGCCGGGGGCCGCGATGCCCACGGTGCCGTTTTCGTTTTGGATGCCCATGCAGGCATTTCCCCACGTGCAAGGTTGCCGGTTCGCCAAGTAGATCTCGATGACATTCGTGCCTTCGTACAGCACGGCTTGGCCCGAGACTTGCTGACTTGTGCAACTGTATTGACAGATGCTGTTCCAGCTCACCACGAATTGCCGGCATGGGGCCGTTCCGTAAGTGGCATAACGCACATCCCCACAGACCGATGGGTTCAAGTCGCTGTGGACCACCATCACGGAGTTGAGCGGAGAATTGACGTTGGGGATGGCACCAGCGGGATTGTAGCCCGCGGCTTCGTTGAGCGTGAAGGAAAACCAGCCGTTGCTGCTGATGCGGCATTGGGTGTAGTCGTTGCCGAAGAAGTTGAAGGTGAAACCGAGTGGGATGTTCCCGGAATACACGTCATCGCCGGTAGCAATGGCCACACTTCCGGAGTTGAATGCGTAGGGCAAATCGTATGGAATGGTCTCTACCGCGTATTCTGAACCGCCCCCCGATGCCACCGAAGCAATCCCCGGCGCCACCAAGGTGATGCAGCTGTCCTCGCAAGTGACCTCAATGTCCTCCCCGAGGTCAAACGAGCCGAATGTTGCGCACTGGCTCCAAACGTGAGAAACAGGAAACAGCATCCACACCAAGGCGGCGCAAGCGGTGACGGCTTTCGTGGCAAAAGGCTTCATTCGGGCATTCGATTTGGTTCAACCGGTACGACACGCGGAAGGTATGAAAAAGAACATCCTCCGCCTGCATAACCGCATGCCGGACGGTTTCGTTGCTTTGCATCCATGGCAAGGGCCAAACCGGCACCTCGCGCAACCTTTCATCGTTTCCGGCGTCCAATCACCATGCGCCACCTCCTCATCCCCTTCCTGCTTGTTTTCAGTGCCGCGGCCAACGGCCAAGTACAGGATGATTTCGAGGTGCGGTTCAGTACCCAGCAAAGCGGGGGGATTCGGTTTTTGGCCAACCACAGCCTCTCATGCGACCCCACCGGCAATGCCAACTGTGCCGCCGCGCTCGCCTCCCTGCCCATCACGGGCACGACACAAGAAAACAACAACGCCTTCGACATGGTTTACGTGGATGTGGACAGCGACCCGTACACCTGGTCGTCCTCGTCGGACAGCTTGGACCTAGCTACGTGCGCCACCATCACGTGGGCAGGGCTGTATTGGGCGGGCCGAGTGGAATCCAACACCCCGCAATTGGAGGCACGCGACGCCGTGCGAATTCGAGCAAATGACGGCGCATACACAGACCTCGAAGCCGACGAATTGTTCGACTTTGACGGCGGCTACTTCGACGCGTACTTCTGCTTCAAGGATGTGACGGATTGGATGCAAGCGCAACCCGTGCAGGCGCGCATTACCGTGGCGAATGTGGTGGGTGAAACCGGCAGCTCGAACTGGTGCGGGTGGACACTCGTCGTGGTGTACGCGGATGCTTTGGAGCCGATGCGCAACTTGACGGTCTTCGATGGATTGGCGTTCATTTCCTTCAATGACAACGCCGTGGTGGACGTTCCCATCAGTGGGTTCGTGACGCCAATGGTGGGGCCTGTGGATTTCGAGTTGGGCGTCGTCGCGTACGATGGCGATCGGGGCTCCACCGGGGACCAAATGGCGTTCAACGGTGCCGGTAGTTTTGTCCTCATCGATGACGCCACCCACGCGGCGGACAACGCCTACAACAGCACCCACTCCCGCGGAGGCGTCATCGCGCCGTGGCGGCAGCCCGCGGCAAACAACACGCTCGGGCACGACGCGAGCATCTACGTTCCGGACAACACTGCCTTCAACTTCTTAGCGAACGGGGCGACGAATGCCACCATCCGGATGTCCACGGGTGGCGAATCGGTGATGGTACAGACCGTGACGTCTGTGATCGACGTGTTCGAACCGGACTTGAAGGCCACCGTGTACATCGAGGACCTCAACGGTGGGCTGGCGGAACCGGGCGATGTACTGGCCTACACCGTGGTGGGCAAAAACCTGGGCAGTGATGCATCCACGGGAACGTTCATCGTGGACAGCCTGGATGTGCGGACGGCCTACGTGCCGGGGTCGCTGGAAATGCTGACCGGAACGGGGGCTGGTAGCTTGACGGACGGGCCGGGGGACGACCGGGGGGAATTTGATGCTGTGGCCCAGGCCGTGCGGGTGCGGGTGGGGACGGGCGCTGGGGCGGTGGCGGGAGGGGATTTGGCCAATGATCCCACCGGGGCGGACAGCGTGGCCTTTCGTTTCCATGTGCAGCTGACGGACGACTGCCTGGTGCTGCAATGCGACGGTACGCTCAGCGGCGTGGCGCACATCTTCGGCGACGGTGCGATTTCGGGCAACAGCCAAACCAACGGCGGGCTGAGTGCCCA
>JALQTD010000208.1 GCA_023264155.1 Flavobacteriales bacterium
CTCAGCGTTCGGATTTGTTCGTTGATAGCACTGAGGACTTCGTCCATTTGGCCGGACATGGAACCGGAGCGATCGAGCACCAGGAGGTAGTGGAGGGTGTTGTTGGACATGGGTTTGGGATGAATTGTTGGGTCAAATTTCCCCCAGACATGTTTCATGGCCCATTTTCAACAAGGTTGTCGTGCCCTACATTTGGTGTTGCTAAATCTGATGCCATGCGCAATTCCGTCCTGCTCTTCCTCACCTCCCTGCTGCTCGTGCAATGCGATTTCTGCGAGGAGAAAGGCACCATCACGTTCGACAACACCGGTCGGTTGTGGTGCAATTGCGACTTGGCGATGAGCAACGGCGATGAGTACGTGGTGTTCGCAGGTGAATCGAGGACGTATGAGTTTTGGCGGGGAACGCACACCATCACGGTCGATTGCGGGAACGAGGCGTATGGCAATTCGCTGTGCGGATTCGAGGACGGTTACCGGCAGTTTTCAGTGGAGGTGGATTGCGGAGACAGCCATTACATCGATTTGGACTTCTGACGCGCCGGGAGCGATGGTGTTGGTCAATGTTTCATACAACGATCCCGACCGATGGAGGCAGGTGCATGCTGTAAGCGGCGCCCCCCTGCCGTTTTTTGCGTCCTTCTTCCGCGGCGGGCGGGGCTCGCCTGCAGGGCGGTTCCTCGACGCGTCGGATGCCGCATTGAAGTCCCTGCTTGAACCGGGAACGGCCGATGTTCGGGTGAATTTCGAACGGACGTCCGAAGGGGCTATTTTGTATTTCAGGGCCCTGCTCGAAACGTGGGCCATTCCACTTCGCAGGGGAGCGACGACTCCCAAGCGGGTAGGGGAGTGCCTGGAATTGCGGGTAGAAGGCGAAACGGTCAGGCTGGACGTGCCGAGTGGCCGCATCGAGCAGCTTGAGCAGTGGCTCAACAAGGTCCTGTGATGGTGGACACCTGCACGAATAGGGGCTGACCCCCTGTACATTATTGCACATTCAATCGGGTTTTTTCGGGTTATATTTGTCCGATGAATCGAGTGAACCTGTTGATAGACAGCGGGCGAAAGGGGTGGCTTCCACGGCGTTTGGTCGTGTTGTTGACTTTCTTCGCTGGAGCCACGGGCTGGGGGCACCTGCTCGCGGCGTCTGATGTGATCGATTCATTGTGGTTTGAGGGGCCGATGCTGGCGGCAGGAGGAGGCGATGTGGTGATGGAGGTTTGCAGCGGGGAGGAGGTGGAGGAATTGGTGGTCTACTCTTCCGTGCCAGGTGATTCGGTGTTTTGGTCCATCAGCTATCCGGGCAGTGTGGAAGGCGTGGTGCAAAGCGCTGGTGCGGGGCTTGATTCCGCGGTCATTGCGTTGGGGCCACTCACGAATTTGTCCACTTCGTCCCAAGAGGTCGTGGTGGCTGCATCGAGCTTGGCTGACCCCTCCGCGGAGGCATCGTGCAGCATTGAGCTCGCCCCGGTCATCGAAATCTTCCTTGGGCCCCTGCCCGCGTCGGACACCATTTGCAGTGGGGAGCAGGTCTTTGCATTGGTGAACACCACGGTGCACAACGTGGACGTCAAGTGGATGCCGCAAGCGGATTCGAACGTGGTGGGGGCGGTCGACGGTGCGGGTCCGTTGATCTACGACCAGCTTGTGAATACCTCCACTGCCCTGGGATCGGTTCATTATCAGTTGTACACGCCTTTTGAGGCTTGCCCCGCAGATACGTTGGAGTACACGGTGGTGGTGGTGCCCGAATTTGCATTGCCGGCGCTCGGGGACTCGGTTTTGGGGTGCGCAGGAACGGTGGTGGATGTGCCGGAGTACGCGGTGCAAGTGAGTGGGTTGGATTACGGATGGGTGGTCGAGGGCGATGCAGTGGGCGTGGAAGGGCAGGGGGCGGAGTACTTGGATACCTTGGTTTTGGCCAACGCGACGGATGCCCTTGCGGAAGCGACGATTTACCTGACAGGGGGGCTCGCGCACTGCATGGACCAAACCCCTTTCCACGTGCAAGTGCATCCCGTCCCCGAGCTCGCGCTCGCCCTGCCTGCCCCGACGGCCTGCTCCGGCCAGCCCTTGGACGCCCAGCTCACGTGCAACCTGGACTCGCTTGCCTTGCACTGGGACGCGTCGGGCACCGTTTTGGGCCACACGAATGGCAGCACGGTGCACCAAGCGCACTGGGCGGATTCGCTTGTGAACCTGCTGCCGTTCGCCGACACCGTCCATTACACGGTGTGGGTCGGCGATTACGTCTGCCCGGCAGACACTGCGGTTTTTTCCATCCCCGTGGCACCGGCGCTGTCGCTTCCTGAACAGCCCGACCTGCGGCTCTGCCCGGGGGATTCGGCGGATTTGGTGGATTTTGACCTCGGCCTCGACAACGTGAGCTATGAGTGGAGCACCCCGGCCGGTGAGGTCTACGGCTTGCCGGCCTCGGGGACGGATGTGCTGATGCCGTGGGTGGCGGATCAGCCGTCAGACTCGGAGGCGGCGCTGGCGAGTTTGTGGGTGGTGGCGGATTTTGAAGGATGCCGCGATTCATCGGGGTTTGAGGTGCGGGTGGATCCGGTTCCAGTTCCAGCGGTTACAGGGGTGCCAACGCTGTTGTGCAACCACGCGCCGGTCGATGGGCAATTGGCGGCGACAGTGGACACGGCGGTGATCCATTGGGCGCCGTGGGTGACCGGTGGCCTTGCGGGCATGACGACCGGGGCAGGGACCATGCTGATGGATACCTTGACCAATCCTGGAGCTGCGGTTGCTTCGGCTTCTTACCAAATCTGGACGACCGGCACCTTTTGCGCTTCCGACACGTTGGTCTGGCCCGTTGCGGTGCTGCCGGATTACACATTACCGGACTTGCCGCCGGCGCAATGG
>JALQTD010000209.1 GCA_023264155.1 Flavobacteriales bacterium
GTGGATGTGGCTGCGGATGCATTGACGGATACGTTCACCTACTCTTTGACGGCCTCTGGTCCGATCTATTATACGGCGTATGCCACCAACAGCATGGGGACCGCTTACGGAGATACCCTAGAGATTTTAGGCGAACCGGAATTCAACACAACATCCGCAACCGCGGTGACCTCAACTTCAGCGACCTTAAATGGTACCATTGAACTTACCGGTCGCCGAACCATATCTGCAACTGGATTCAAGTGGGGTTATGCGCCGGATTTGAGCGATGGTCAAGAAATATCGGGCGATGCACTCTTCGGAGACTTCAGCGCGGATCTTTCGGAATTGTCGACAGCCGGCACCATTTACTTCTCAGCATTTGTCGACAGCGATCTGGAGAAGGCGTTTGGAGATACGTTGAGCCGGTGCTTGATTGCATGTGATCCGGTCGAGTTCGATGGGTATGAATACGCAACAGTAGCCATCGGCTGCGATTGCTGGTTTGCCGAGAACCTCCGCAGCGAGAACTACGCCAATGGCGACGCCATTCCAGGGGATTTGAGTAACGCAGCGTGGGAGGGCACCACCTCCGGTGCTCAGGCGATCTATAGTAATGATGCAACGAACCTTGCGACTTATGGCCGCCTGTATAATGGGTACGCAGTGACTGATGCCCGGGGCTTGTGCCCAAGCGGCTGGCACGTGCCAACGGATGGGGAATACACGCAGTTGAGGGATCATTTGGGAGGGACTTCCGTTGCAGGAGGCCTAATGAAATCCTCTTCGGAAGATTCACCAAGCTGGGACGGCACGAACAGTTCTGGTTTTTCGGCGTTGCCGGGCGGCGGCCGCACCAGCTGGGGAGACTTCAGCAATGTGGGCTCCAAAGCCTTCTTCTGGAGTTCCTCGCCGAACGGCTCCAACTTATTGCTTCGGTGGCTCGACTCCGGTATTGGCAGTGTCAGTGGGAGCATCTTCAACCAACGAAACGGAGTCTCCGTGCGTTGTTTGATGGATGAGCCGAGCGCGCCAGTGGTGAGCACTGTTGAGGCGTCTCCAATCACCGACACGACCGCGACATTGAACGCAACGGTTGACTTTAACTGGGAATCGATGACTGCGACGGGCTTCAAGTGGGGCTATGAGCCGGACTTGAGCGACGGGGTTGATGTGGTCGGCGGCACACTAGCTGGCGACTTCAGCGCGGATTTGACGGGTTTGGTGACGAATGACTCGCTCTACTTTGTAGCCTACGCGACCAATGCATTGGGAACCTCCTACGGCGATACGTTGGCGTTCAAGGTTTGGTCTGACCCGTGTTTCCATCAATCATCGTTGAATTATCAAGGACATGAATACGACCTGGTCGGTATCGGGAATCAATGCTGGTTTGCCGAGAACCTCCGCAACGAGAATTACGCCAATGGCCACGCCATTCCAGGGAATTTGAGCAACGCAGCGTGGCAGGGCGCCACCTCCGGTGCTCAGGCGATCTATGGCAATGACGCAACGAACCTGGAGACTTATGGCCGCCTATATAACATGGCCGCTGTGTTAAATACTAAGGGATTGTGCCCCAACGGATGGCACGTGCCCACTGATGATGAATTCACCGAATTGACCACACTGCTAGGTGGATCTTTTGCTGCCGGCGCATTAAGAGCCTCAGCAACTGATTCGCCAAGTTGGGACGGCTCCAACAGTTCTGGTTTTTCGGCGTTGCCGGGCGGCGCCCGCGACGCCTATGGCTCCTTCATCGACGGGGGCGCTGACGCCTACTTCTGGAGTTCTTCGTTGAACGACTTAAGCGCGGCACAGGCATGGCTTCGGAGGCTCTACTCCGGTAATGACTTCGTCAATCGGTACGCCAACCATGAACGAAGCGGCTTCTCGGTTCGTTGCGTTAAGGATTGACCGCGGGACCGGATGGACCATTTGACTATTTGCCTTCGGGCGAAGCGGCCTCCCTTGTGGAGGCCGCTTTTGTTTACAAAGGTTATATAATCAACCGGACATTGCCCACTAAATTCCGAATGCTAAACAGTGCGGAGAGGCTGTTGAAAACACCATTCATGATTCCTTTCAAAGGAAGCCCGAGTGATGGACATTTCGAACCAAGCTTTGGCAAGGTGCGATTTGAGAAACCGAGCAATTTCTCAGGGTGAAATGCAGTTAAACTGCATTTAACCTCTACGATGTACTCCTCTCTTCCCTTTGCAAGATCCAATCGAGGATACGATCCAGTCGCCAGACAACCCGTACATTGACCTACGTTAGGGTTCGAATCCCGGATTTTTGAGAAATTTCAAAATCGCTGTGAATCCCTGCGAATACAGGTGCATCTTAGCAAGATCCCTCGTAAAACGCGGTATCCAAACTGCAACCCAAGTGTGAACTGTAACTCCTTGGGGTGTTGAATTTCAAGGGGTTACGCTGAATAGTTCGAGAGTCGATCTCTCCGCTCCGCTGACCACTTCAGCATTAGTCAATTTTTCACGCACCTGACAGCTCTCAGTTGTGGAAGGGGGCGAGGAGTTGGATTTGGTCTGGATCAGAGGCCAAACCCAATCCCGCATTCACCGCCGCATCCACAAGGGCATCCACGACCTGCCGCAGTGCGGAGAGCTTGTGCTTGACATCATTGACGACTGCTTTCAAAGGAATCGTATTTGATCGCGGTTTCTAGCAAGCGTTTGACAATCTGCTAGTTGAGAATTTGAGCAATCTCTCAGGGTGAAATACAGTTTAACTGCATGGTACCTGTACGATGCGCCCCTCTGTGCCGATTGCACTTTCCAATCGAAGGTGCTATCTAGTAGCTTGACAACTAGTGTGTTGCTTCGTTTGGGTTCGAATCCTGCACTTTTGAGAAATTCC
>JALQTD010000020.1 GCA_023264155.1 Flavobacteriales bacterium
GCGACCCACACGTTCGCCGAGAACGGCACCTACAACGTCGTGGCGTGGTACACCTCGTCGGCTTGCCCGGACGGGGTTTGGGTCGAAGCGATCGTGGAGGCCACCGGCTGCGGCGGGGAGTGCCTGTTCGAAGGGGCGGTCACGCCGCTCGGCTGCGGCATCGTGCAGCTGAACGGTTACGGCCTGCCAGAAGGCGCCCAGCCGAGCTGGTACCTCAATGGCGAGTACGTCGGGGCGGGGCAGGAGATCTTGGTGGACGGACTGGCGCCGGCGGAGGGCGTGCAGTGCTACGAGGTGGTGGGCTATGCGGAGCTGGAATGCGGTTTGGCCACGAGCACCTTCGAATTCTGCACGGAAGCCTGCGGCGTCGAATGCCCGCTCGAGCTGGAAGCCTACACGATGGACGGCATGTGGTGGCAATTCACGGCTGTCGGCCCGCCCGAAGGCACGGCCCTCGACTGGTTCATTGACGGCAACCTCATTACGACGAACGAAACCGGCACGTTCGAGGCCGGCTTCGACTTCAACCCGTACTGGGAAGTGTGCGTCCAATACGCGACGCAGCCCTGCGAAGGCCTCGTCGAAGCGTGCTTCGACAACATGGGCGGTAGCGGCTGCCCCGAGCCGATCACCGTCGAAGCGCTCGAAGGCTGCAACTACCTGCTCCTGCTCGGCGACGGCAACCCCAACGCCATCGTGGAATGGACGGTCGATGAGCAGTACTACGCCTCGACCGAAGGCGCGCTCGAATTGTCCTTCCCCGAAGGCGGCATCCACGTCGTGACGGGCTACTACGTCAGCACGATGTGCCCCGGCGAAACCTACGTGGTGACCATCGATGCCACCGGCTGCAACACCGAATGCGCCCCCGTGGCGAACGCGAACCAAAACGACTGCGATTCGTTCGTGTTGTGGGCGGCCGGCGTCCCGGAAGGCGCGGGCGTCAGCTGGACCTTGGATGGCGAGCCGTACGAAGCGGGCCTCGAGTTCGCCTACACCGTGACGGACATGGAGTGCCACGTCTTCGCCTACACGATTCAATCGGGCGCGTGCGAGGGCGCTGCTGCTGAAGTCCAAATCTGCCCCACCGATTGCGGCGACTGCGCGGCCGAGGTCCTCGTCGATGAGGTCTCGCCCGGCGTCTACGTGTTCACGGCGGTCACCGCTTCAGGCGACCTCTACACCGGCCCCACGAACTGGTGGATCGGCCCGGACATGGTCGCTACCGGCAACCCCGCCGCCTACACTTGGTACGACGGCGCGCCCCCCGAGGCGGTGAACGTTTGCGCGGGCTTGCCGGCTTGGGAAGGCTGCGCCGAACCGAGCGAGCTCTGCTTCACGATGAACCCCGTCGCCCCCGAGTGCGAGGAGGTGACCTTGTCCCTCGACGTCAACCTCGAGGCCGGCATCGAAGTGGTGCTGCCGTGGTTGCTCGCGGCGCAGGTGGCGGGCGTGGACCTCGCTGGCCTCGACCTGGCGGGCGAATGGATTTGGGAAGTCAACGAAGGCACGTACGAGGTCACGTTCTGCTTGCCGCCGGCCTGTTTCGACCTCGTGCTCGATTGGTCGGGCTGGGTGTTCGACCCGCTTTTGCTGGAAACGTGGTCGCTCGAGGTGCTGCTGGGCGAGCTGACGGCCGGCACGTTTGACAACCTGTCCACGTTCGAAGGGCTCATCGAGTTTGGGATGATGGAAGGCTGCGGGCCGCTGTTCGTGGATCCGCCTGCTGATCAGGCCAAACCCACTTTCTTCCCCAACCCCGCCACCCAATCCTTCACCTGCTCAGCCCCAGCCACCTCCACGTTGCGGGTCCTGAACGGCACCGGCTCCCTCGTTTGGTCCGGCCGTCCCGGCACGGTCGACACCTCCTCCTGGGCGCCAGGACTGTACTTCGCCGAGCTCACGGATGCCACCGGTCGGCGCGAAGTTCACCCCGTGTACATCGTTCGTTGACTCCGGGCCGACGCCGGTGAATTTCGGCGTCATCCGTCCCGCCGCCTTTGCTAACTTCGCGACCACGCGCCGAAATGCGCGAAATCCATTGGAAGCGAACACATGCAGTATTCAAAGCTGAACATCATTACGGGTTGGGCGGTCTGGGCCGTTGCGACGTTGGTCTACCTCCTCACGATTGAACCCACCGCCAGTTTTTGGGACTGCGGCGAATTCATCGCGTCGGCGTACAAGCTCGAAGTCGGCCACCCGCCCGGGGCGCCGTTCTTCATGCTGCTCGCCCGCTTCCTGATGGTCTTGAATCCCGCGAACCCGGCGTTTGCGGCGAACATGCTGTCGGCCTTGAGCAGTTCGTTCACCATCCTGTTCCTGTTTTGGACCATCACCCACCTCGCGCGGAAGATGGTCAAGAGCGACACGCCCAACGGCGGCGAACTCCTGGCCATCCTCGGCTCTGGCGTGGTCGGCGCCCTCGCCTACACGTTCAGCGATTCCTTCTGGTTCAGCGCGGTGGAGGGTGAGGTGTACGCGCTTTCGAGCCTGTTCACGGCCCTCGTGTTTTGGGCCATCCTCAAGTGGGAAAACGTGGCGGACGAAGCCGGCGCAAACCGCTGGATCATCGCCATCGCCTACCTGATGGGCCTCTCCATCGGGGTCCACTTGCTCAACTTGCTCGCCATTCCGGCCATTGCCTTTGTCTACTACTTCCGGAAATGGAAGGCATCGTGGCGCGGCATCCTCGTTACGGGCCTGATTTCCCTCGTGGTGCTTGGGTTCATCCAGGAAGGCCTCATCAAAGGCGCCGTGCAATTGGCCGGTTCGTTCGAGCTGTTCTTCGTGAACTCCTTGGGCATGGGCTTCAACACGGGGGTCATCGTTTACGCTTTGTTGCTGATCGGGCTCATTGCCGGGTTGCTCGTGCTCACCCACAAGAAGGGCTGGGCACTCGTCAACACGGCGGTGCTGTCCTTCGCGATGGTGCTCATCGGCTACTCCACCTTCGCGGTCATCGTGGTGCGCTCTGCGGCGAACCCGCCGATGGACGAGAACAACCCGGAGAACCTGTTTGCGCTGTTGTCCTACCTCAGCCGGGAACAGTACGGCGACCGGCCCTTGCTCTTCGGCGAATACTGGGGCTCGCCCACGGACGATGAGCAACCTTACATGGACGGCAAGCCGGCCTGGTTGAAGAGCTTCAGCGTCTACGAGCAGAAGGGGGTCAGCGAAGACCGGGTGCGGACCTTCCGCAACGAGGTGGACGCCGAGCGCTTTGTCGCCGAGCAAGGGGGGAAGCGCCTCTCGGTGCGCGAGGAATACGTGGATACCGGCGAGAAGCGGGGCACGGTGGCGAATTACGCGGAGGGCTTCACCATGTTCTTCCCGCGCATGTATTCGTCGAATGGGACGCACAAGCGGGCGTACCAAAAGTGGTCGAACTACAAAGGATACGCCGAAACCATTGCCTTCACAAGCCCCCTCGTGGAGGGCGGCATGACGGCGGCCCAGCTCGAGGACCACTTGAACAACCAAGTGCTCGCCGAATCCTACGGAGCGAACGAATTGACCCGCATCCTCAACGCCCTGTTCAAGCAAAACGGCGGCAACTTCAATGCCGAATTCAAGGTGAACGGCCCGCGGGAAATCCTCGTGCGGGATCCGCAAACGGGCCAGATGAACCTCAAGGCGCCGCTGGACAACGCGGGCATCCGGGGGCAACTCGCAGCCATGATGGTCTCGACCCTTCAAGCGTCGGTCGGCCGGGGAAAGGACTGGGTGACAGCGAAGGAGTCGGAAGTGGCGGAATTGGACGGCATGATCCGCCAAGCCATTTCGCGGGCGAACCGGTCGAGCAATCCCGATGACCAGCGTTTGGCCCAGCAGCTGATGAACCGCAAGCTGGCCGCGCAGCGTGAACTGATGCCCAGCTTCGCCGAGAACATGCGGTTCTTCACGCAATACCAGATCGGCTGGATGTACTTCCGCTACTTCATGTGGAACTACGCGGGCAAGCAAAACGACATCCAAGGCCACGGCGACATCCTCGACGGCAACTGGCTCAGCGGCATCGATGCCATCGACGCGGAGCGCCTCGGCAACCGGGATGCGCTGACGCAGGAAATGCAGGACAACCGCGGGCTGAACAAGTTCTTCTACTTGCCGTTGATTTTGGGGCTCATCGGCCTCGTTTTCCACGTCATCCGCGACCCCGAGCAATCGCTGGTGGTGGGGCTGCTCTTCCTGCTCACCGGGTTGGCGATCGTGGTCTACTTGAACCAAACCCCGTACCAACCGCGTGAGCGCGATTACGCCTACGTCGGTTCCTTCTACGCTTTCGCGATATGGATCGGCCTCGGCGTGTTCGCTTTGTTTGAGTCGGCACGCTCCCTGAGCTGGACCGAATGGGCCAAGATGGCCGGCGCAACGGTCGGTGCCGGCGCCCTCCTGTACGTGGCGGAAGCGGCGGGCGGTCAGCCCCACGCCCTGAGCTACAGCGTCCTCTTCATCGCCATCATCGCGGCCCTTGCTCTGGGCCTGGGCGCCTTGTTGAACCAAATGAAGGCGAACACCACGGCCAGCGGAGCCATCATGTTGTTGCTCGGCCTGCTCATCCCGGTCGTCATGGCGGCCGACGGGTGGGATGACCACAGCCGCGCTCGCCGCCGCACGGGGGTGGATTTTGCGAAGAACTACCTCGAGTCGTTGGCTCCGAACGCCATCCTGTTCACGAACGGCGACAACGACACGTTCCCGCTTTGGTACGCCCAGGAGGTTGAAGGCATCCGCACTGACGTGCGCGTGTGCAACTTGAGCCTGTTGAACACCGATTGGTATGTGGACCAAATGAAGCGGGCCGCCTACGATTCCCGCCCACTCCCCATCAAGATGAGCGAGGAGAAATACCGCCAGGGCACCCGCGACATCGTCCTCCTTGACGCCCCACGGGACACCGAGGACCCCTACATGGACCTCGATGCGGCCATGGCCCACGCCCTGGACAATTCCAAGTCGCGCGACTTTGGCGGAGGCAAATCTTATTACTCCCTCCCTTCGAACAGCTTCAGCTTGCCCGTCGATGCCGCAGCGCTCGCGAACGCCGACTGGCTGAACGCCGAAGAAAAGGCCCAGCTGGTTGATGCCGTGCGTTGGACCATCACCGGCGACAACGACTCGCCCAAATCCTACATCCTCAAGAACCACTTCACGGTCTTGGAAATGCTCCGGCAAAACAACTGGGAGCGCCCGATTTACTTCGCCGTGACCACCGGTCCGGACAGCTACTTGGGCTTGCAGGAGTACTTCCGGTTGGAAGGCTTGGCCTACCGGTTGGTGCCCATCAAGTACGGTGTGCCGGATGACCCGAACCGCATGGGCGGCGTGGCCACCGAAATCATGTACGAGCACGTCACGCAAGACTGGCAGTGGGGCGGCATGGATGATGTCGAAAACGGCATCTACATGGATGAGAACAACCGCCGCATGGTCACGAACCTCCGCATCCACATGTCGAACCTTGCCGATGCTTTGATCGAGGACGGCGATGGCTTGCGGGCGTTGGAGATCTTGGAGACCCTGCTCGAGAAAACGCCGGTGGAGAACGTCCCGTTGACGCGGGTGATGATGCCGGTGCAAGAGCAATTCCTCGAGCTGTCGAGCAGCGACACGCTGCGGTCGCGCGTGGCCCGCACCCTCAGCGATGCGGACCGCACCCGTGCGAGCGAGCGGGCGCAATGGATCACGGAGCAGATGATGACGCAACAAGATGAGCTCATCACCTACTACACCTCCCTCGACCCCGCGGACTTTGCGGCCACGGCGTCCGATCGCCGCTTGGCCTTGCAGGTGGCGGCCCGCCTCGTGCAGGTTGCAGAATTCTACCAGCCGGATGCCGAGTTCACTGCGCGCATCAAAGCGCAAGTGGAGGACATGCGGGCCCGGGTCGAGGAGCACAAGCGGGAGATGATTGATTTGGGATCGGTGCAGTTTTAATGGAGGGAAAGGAACCCACCCGTGCACGGCTGGCCATCCTCGCCAGTGGTTCGGGATCGAACGCAGAAGCCATCATGGCCCACTTCGCCGACCACCCGGCCGTCGAAGTGGCCTGGGTGGGGAGCAATCGGAAAGGAGCAGGCGTCTTGGAGCGCGCCGAGCGCCATGGCGTTCCCGCTTCGACCTTCAGTCGCCAAGCCATGCAGGAGGGGGAGTTGTTGCGCGAATTGGCTGAGCGCCGGATTGATTGGGTGGCCCTCGCCGGGTTCCTGCTCCAGGTCCCTGCCGAGGTAGTGGACGTTTACACGGGCCGCATGGTGAACATCCACCCGGCGCTGTTGCCGGCTTACGGCGGCCCCGGCATGTACGGCCACCACGTCCATGAAGCGGTGAAGGCGGCGGGCGAACCCCGCAGCGGCCTGACGGTCCATTGGGTCACCGAGCAATACGACGAAGGCGCCATCGTGTTCCAAGCCGAGGTGGACCTTGACCCGGCGGATGACGCGGACCAAATCGCGCAAAAAGTCCTCCAACTCGAACACGCCTACTACCCCTCGGTCCTCGAGGGCCTCATCGCCGGATGGGCAGAACGCCTGCCCGACGGCCAACCTAAAAGCGGTACCTGATGGGATTCAGCTGGGACGAATTTCTGAAATGCACCATGGTCATCTTCGCGGTGATCGACATCGTCGGGAGCATTCCGATCATCTTGGATCTCAAGCGGAAGGTTGGAGACATCCATTCCGGCCGGGCCTCCCTTGTGGCATTGGGGCTGATGCTCCTTTTCCTGTTCGTGGGAGAGGGCCTGATCAACTTCCTCGGCATCGATGTGAACAGCTTCGCCGTGGCGGGTTCGTTCATTATCTTCTTCATGTCGCTGGAAATGATTTTGGGTATCCAACTCTTTAAGCAGGATGCGAACAGCATGAAGGCTGCCACCATCGTCCCGGTGGCGTTTCCCCTCATTGCGGGGGCGGGCAGCATGACGTCCATCTTATCCCTGCGAGCGGAATACCACCAATTGAACATCATCCTTGCCATCCTCGTCAACATCGCCTTGGTCTTCGTCGTGCTCCGGCTGACGGATCGCATCGGGAAGCTTTTGGGCGAGGGCGGCATCGCGGTGCTGCAGAAGGTCTTCGGCATCATCCTGCTGTCGATTGCTGTGAAGCTGTTCACCTCGAACGTCACCCACCTGCTCTGATGCACCGGGTGGTGGCCTATACCGATGGGGGGGCGAGCGGCAATCCGGGGCCGGGCGGCTTGGGCGTGGTGCTGCTGAGTGGCCACCACTCGAAGGAAATCAGCCGCGCCTTCCGGTTGACCACGAACAACCGCATGGAATTGCTTGCGGTCATCACGGCCTTGGAAGCGCTGCGCCACACCGGCACCCACATCGACATCTACTCGGATTCGAAGTACGTGGTGGATGCTGTGACGAAGGGGTGGCTGCAGTCGTGGGTGCGGAAGGGCTTCAAGGACAAGAAGAACCCGGATTTGTGGCGCCGCTACCTCCAAGCCGCCGCCCCGCACCACGTCACCTTTCACTGGGTCAAAGGCCACGCGGGCAATCCCTACAACGAGCGGGCCGACCAGCTCGCCGTGATGGCGTACCGCGAAACCATGCCGCACGAGGAGGACACCGGCTACGAGCGCACACTCGGCAGCATCCGGTAACCGGCGAGGGGGGAACCTCCCGTATCTTTGCACCCGAACTAAAAACTCGGAACGCATGCGCACGGATAACTACGCCGGACACGACTACTACCTCTTGGACGAATGGTTGACGGAGGAGCACAAACTCATTCGCGACACCGCGCGCGCATGGGTGAAGAAGGAGGTGAGCCCGATCATCGAGGATGCCGCGGAGAACTGCGCGTTCCCGAAGCACCTGTTGCCGGGGCTGGGGGAGATTGGAGCGTTCGGCCCGTACATTCCGGAGGAATACGGGGGAGCGGGTTTGGACCAAATCTCCTACGGCCTCATCATGCAAGAACTCGAGCGCTGCGACAGCGGCCTCCGGTCCACCGCCTCCGTGCAAAGTTCCCTCGTGATGTATCCCATTTGGAAGTACGGCAGCGAGGAACAAAAGCAGAAGTACCTGCCGAAGCTCGCTACGGGCGAATGGATGGGCTGCTTCGGCCTGACGGAGCCCGATCACGGCTCGAACCCCGGTGGGATGACCACGAACTTCAAGGAAGACGGCGATGACGTCATCCTGAACGGGGCGAAGATGTGGATCTCGAACGCTCCCTTCGCCCAAGTGGCGGTGGTGTGGGCGAAGAACGAGGCCGGCCGCATCAAGGGCATCATCGTGGAACGCGGCATGGAAGGGTTCACGACCCCGACCATGAAGGGCAAGTGGAGCCTCCGCGCGTCCGACACGGGCGAGTTGATTTTCGACAACGTTCGCGTGCCGAAGGCGAACATCCTGCCCGGACGGGACGGCTTGGGCGCGCCGCTGAGCTGCTTGGATTCCGCGCGGTATGGCATCGCTTGGGGCGCCATCGGAGCAGCCCTCGATTGCTACGACGTGGCGTTGAAGTACGCGAAGGAGCGCCAGCAATTCGACCGCCCCATCGGCGGGTTCCAGCTGCAGCAGAAGAAGCTCGCCGAGATGATCACCGAGATCACGAAAGCGCAGTTGCTGACCTACCGTTTGGGCACCTTGCGCAACGAAGGCCGTGCCACTTCGGCCCAAATCTCGATGGCCAAGCGCAACAACGTCGAAACCGCCTTGAATGTGGCTCGCGAAGCCCGCCAAATGCTCGGCGGCATGGGCATCACCGGCGAATACCCCATCATGCGCCACATGATGAACCTCGAGTCGGTGGTGACCTACGAAGGCACCCACGACATCCACCTGCTCATCACGGGCTTGGACGTCACCGGCTTGAATGCATTCACCTGATGTTGTGAGCAACTTGTTGGTTTAATTTGATTTAGAGCAGGTTCGGTTGATGTAACTTTGGCGCAATCACGAGCGTATATTTGGTTATGAGCGCCTTCAATTTCACAACTGCCAAAGGCTTTGTTCTGTCCAGTGTTCTCGCATTGTTCTTCGCTGCGACCGCATGGGGGCAGGGGAGGAGCTACGGTTTGGCGCTCGGTACTTCCCATTACGTGGGGGATTTGGGGGCGAAAAACGGCACGGCGCCTTGGAAGGCCACGGACATGCGGGCTTCGCGCATGGCGTTGACCGGATTCGTGGAGTGGCCCATCGAAGGGAAGTGGCAACTGCACACAGCTGTGAGCTACATCCGGGTGACCGGTGATGACCGCTTTGCGGAGAGCCCGAGCCGGGTGGCGCGCAATTTGCATTTCAGGAGCTCCGTGGTGGAGTTGCAGGCGCGGGGACAGTTCAAGTTTTGGGACCGTCCGCGCCATTGGAACCGCAGTGCCGGTTCTCGTGGATACGTTTTCCTTGGAGTGGGTGCCTTTACCTACAACCCGAAGAGCCGGATCCGGATGGAAGCAAACGATGTGGTGAATCCCATTTGGTACACCCTGCGCGAGTTGAAGACCGAGGGGCAGGAGGAGCCGTATGGCTGGCTGGCCTTGTCCATGCCGATGGGCGTCGGGTTCGACTGGAATTTGCGTGGCGGCTGGCAAGTGGGCATGGAGGTGGGCTGGCGGTACACGACGACCGATTATTTGGACGATGTCTCCCACACGTATGGGAACCCGGACCAAATGTCAGAAATCGCCGCCCTGCTGAGCTCCCAAGCGAACGCCTACACCCTCGCCCTTGCGGGTCCGGAGGGGGGCTTCATCGAGGACCACACGTACAGCGCAACGAACCCCACGCCGCGGGGCAACCCGGACAGCCGGGACGGATTCGGCACGGTGCAGTTCACCCTGTCGCGCCCCGATGCCACCTTGCGCACGCGGCCCGGTTCGTGGGTCGGTCGGTTCCGCCGCCGCGGCTGGTTGCGCTGAGCCGCCGAGCCGCGCAGCCGCTGAGCCGCCGAGCCGTTCAGCCGTTCAGCCGAGATGCAAGTCGAAGTCATCCCCGTCGGATAGGACGGGAAATTTGGCCCGGAAAGCCGCGAGTTCTGCTGCGCCCCATTCCCCGCCGAACCACCCCGCACCTGCGGCCTCTTCAGTCACCCCATACGGGTCGATCCACGCGCTCCGCCCGGAATGCGCGATGCCATTGCCATCTTCGCCGAGCCGGTTCACGCCGATGAGGTAGGCCTGGTTTTCAATCGCCCGCGCCCGGATGAGCGTGGCCCAAGCGTCGACCCGCACCGCCGGCCAGTTCGCCACGTAGATCATGCCGTCATAAGGCGCTGAGGCCCGGTTGCGGGAGAACACGGGGAACCGTGCGTCGTAACAGGTTTGGAGCAACAACTTCCAGCCGCGCCACGCCACTACCACCCGCTCCGATCCCGCCCGGTATTGCGCATCCTCCCCCGCAAACGTAAAGGTGTGCCGCTTGTCGTAGGCGGTCCACCGGCCCCCCGGTTCCACGGCGTAATGCCGGTTGTAGGCCGTTCCGTCCGGCTCGACGACGCTCAAGCTGCCGCAGACGAGGGCGTCCGCTTCGGCGGCCCACCGTTGCATGGCGGCGAGTCCCGTGCCGTCGCGGTCGCCGCAGGCGGCGGGGCGCATCGTGAAGCCGGTGGCCCACATTTCGGGAAGGACGAGGACGTCGGCACCTGCCGGCCGCTGAGCCATCCACGCATCGACCGCCGCCGTGTTCGCCCCGGGATCTTCCCAGGCGAGCGGCATTTGCAACCCCCAAACCGACAGCCGCTCCTTCATGCCCCCGCGAGCTTCCGCAGCCGGTCGATGGCTTGGTCCAAGGTGTCCGGTTGCTTCGCGAAGCAGACCCGGACGCGGGTGGAAATGGAGCGCAGCGGGTGGCTCGGGTCGTAGAACGACGAGAGGGGGATGGTCGCGATGCCTTGGGGGGCGCGGGTCCAAGCGCGGACCGTTTCCTGGTCCGGTTCGGTGTGGAAGGCGCCGTAATCGAGGACTTGGAAGTAGCCGCCCTCCGCCGGCGTGAAGGACCAAGCGCTGTCCCGCAACCCGTCGCAGAGGCGGTCGCGGAGGAGGGTGTAGGACTCGGCGAGTTTGGCGAGGTGGGTTTGGCCTTCCCAATTCGAGAGGAACTCGGCAATGCCCGCCTGGAACGGCGCGCCCGTCGAGAAGACGTCATACTGGTGCACCTTCCGCACCTCGGTCATCAACTCCGCCGCGCCCGCGAGCCACCCGATCTTCCAACCCGTGGCGTGCAGCACCTTGCCGAAGGAGCCCGCAATCAGCGAGCGCCGGGCCAAATCCGGGTGGTGGGCCGCACTCAACGCCTCCCGCCCATCGTGGACGATCGGCCCGTACACCTCGTCGCTCAGCACGACCGCATCGCTCCCGTCAAGGCAGCGGTGCAGCGCCTCGAGGTCGTCCCGCGTCCACGTCACCCCGGTGGGGTTGTGCGGCGAGTTCACCACGACCATGCGCGTGTGGCGGCTGAGCACCGTCCGCAGGCCTTCGAAATCCAGTCCATAATCCGGCAACGTCCGCTCCAGCCGGCGCACCGTGCCGCCCGCGAGGCGCACCACCGGTGCGTACAAATCGTAGGCCGGCTCCATGATGATGACTTCGTCGCCCTCGCTCACCAAGGCCATGATGGCCGCGAACAGCACCGACGAGGCACCCGCCCCGATGGTGATTTCGCTACCCGGATCGTAGGCGGTGCCGGTGCGGGCTTCCAAGTCTTCCGCAATCCACTCCCTGAGCCGCACGTTGCCCGCCATGGGCGCGTATTGGTTCGCCCCATCCTCCATCGCCCGGGCCACGGCCCGCCGCAGCACCGCCGGCGGCTCCATGTCCGGAAAGCCCTGGGCCACGTTGAGTGCACCGCACTCCGCCGCCAAGGCCGACATTTCCGTAAAGATGGTCGTGCCCACCTGGGGCAACTTCGAAGCAGGCAAATGGCCAGAAAATTCCATGTTCATCGGGTGATTGCGAGCGGCGTGACCCCTCCGGATTTGCCCTCATCATCGGTCGCAAAAATCAAGTACATGCCATAGGGAACCGGAGCGCCGTCCGGCCCGAGCCCATCCCACACCGCGCGGCCGCCCTCGCTCTCGAGGGTGGCGATCCACCGCCCGCCCACATCGGTCACGTGCACGGTCGAGCCGTAAGCGCACCCGTCCACCGTGATGGCCCCTTCGTAACCGGCCCGCACCGGGTTGGGGTAGACGTGCAGCTCGTCGATGGCCGCCACGAAATTCGTCCCTTCGCCGATCAAGCTGACGAGCCCCTTCTCCGTGCCGAAAAACACCTCGCCGCTCCCGTGGTTGATGGCCACGTCGTACACGTTGTCGCTCAGCAGCGGACTGGAATCGGACGTGTAATGCGCGACTTGGCCCAGCCCATCCGCCTCGATGAGGTACACCCCGCTGGTTTGCGTCGCGATCCATTTCCGGTTGCCGCCGTCGATGCAGATATCGTTAATCACCTCTGTTTCAAGAAGATATTGGAAGTTTCCGTCTTGTTCAATCAGAATTGAACTGGCCAAATCCGCCGCATACCCCGCCTCAAACACCGCCGATGGCAAGTACACCACCGAGGGCCCGCTCTCGGTCCCGATCCACACCTCCCCATCCAGATCCTCCTCCAAACACAGCACGTTGTTCGAAGCCAACCCCGCGTTCTCCTTCGTCAGCACCCGCCAGTCGTCGTCCGAAACGTCCTCGGGTGTGCCCGCCGGGTCGTACACCAGCACCCCACCGCCCCGCGGGATGACCGCCCAAACATACCCGTTGCGCGCCGCCAACACCTGTTCGATGAATCCGTCGGTGCCAAGGGCGTTGCCGATGTCCATCGCCACCCAGTCGCCTGCCGCGGTCCGCACTTGCAAAGGCGCATCGACGAAGGCGTTCGCGACCCAGAGGTTGCCGTCGAGGTCGAAGTCGAGGCCGCCCACCCCCGTCCGAGGGGAGCCGCCGAAGTCGGCTTCGGCCAGCGTGCTGTTCGCCGCGGTGAAGTGGTTCGCCACCGCTCCGTCCTGCAATTCGAAGATGCCGTCCTCCCACGAGCCGTAGCACACGTGCCCCGGATCGAGCGGGTCGATGGAGACGGCCATGAAATCGCGCACGCCCGTGATGTCGTTGGCCCCCTCGCCTGCATCCACCTGCACCCAGTCGCGCCCCAGCATCCCGAACATCCCGTGCTCGTAATAGAGGCTCGTCCACGCCCCGTCGACGGCGCCCGAGGCGACCCAGCAGTTGTCGTTCCAGCAATCGAGCTTGCGCACGGCCGAAACCGGCGGGCCGCTTGGCGCCCAGGACGCATCGCGCGGCGCATCGAAGAGGTCCATCCGGAGCAAGCCGCCCCCGGCGTTGGCCACGTACAGGTCGCGGAAGGCCGGCACGCCCTCGGCGTCGAGTCCGTGGTGGAAGACGAGGTCGTTCACGCGCAACGGGTTGCCGGCCACGGAATAGTCGAGCTTGATGGGCTCGAAGGCGGCGTCGAATTGGTGGACTGCGTTCCAGTCGGCGACCGCCAGCCGCCAGGAGGTCGCGTCCGAGCCGGTGGCCATCGCGCGCACCGTGATGCCGTCGTAGTTGGGCAGCGGTTGCCAGAGCCCGCTGATGCGCACCCAGATTTGGTCCGCAGGCGCGCCATCCGGCTGATGCCAGTGCAGAATCGGTTCGCCCGCCGGCGTGTAGGCCAAATCCCGGTAGTCGCCCGCCTCCAACGGCACGTCCGCCCACCGCGTCCACGCCCCCGGCGCCGACAAAAACGGGTCGCTCACCGCCGCCTCGAACACCCCCGCATCCGTCACGGCCACCCACGACCCGTCGTGCTCCAGCACCTCCCGCACCGCCCGCGGCGAACCGCTGCCCTCCGGGTACCACGTGTCCGCCACATACCGCCCCTCCCCATCGAGCGCCACCACCCCAAAGTCGCACGCCGCGAGGATCCGTCGCCCGGCAAACGGCCCGCGCAACGCGTTGATGGCCTTGCTCCCGATCAGGTTGCTGTCGCGGATGTCAGTCAGGGTAAACACCACGGTGCCGTCCGGCGCCACCCAATCCACCGTCCCGTCCGCATACCCGATCAGCAGCAACCGCGCCTCCCCATCCCACAGCAGCGCCGTCGGACTCGAGCTCGAAAGCCCAGTGACCGTCGACCAGGTTGCGAGCGTGCGGTCGTCCATCCGATACGTGAACACCGCTTCCTCCGTCCGGGTGGCCCAAAACCCCGCCTCGCCCCCCTCACCGCAATACACCGCCTCCATCCCCTCCCCGTACGGCAAGTGATCGATCCACGACCCCACCGGCGCCTGCGCCTCGGCCCAGAGCCCTGAACATCCCGCAAGCAGGACCCACATCAAACGGTACAACGGCATCGCGATTTGTTTACGCATCTCCATACGCCGCAAAGTTCGGGTTATTGTGCTCAACTCCCCGTCCTCATCCCACTTGACCCCAACGGAACGAGTCCGCACCGTGCGTTTCGAGCCGGTCGAGGGCCTCTTCGCTCGCGAGCTGGTAAACGAATCCCCGCCGGGTGGGCTCCATGTCGATGATGCCCCAAACCACGAGCGAGCTCAACAGGTCCTCCGCCTCCTCCGGGTGCAACCGGCCCTTGCGCATGACGTGCCGGAACTGCAAGCTGCGGCCCTCGCGCCACGCTTGGAACACCTTGCCGATGTATTGGTCATAACGGAACTCGGGGCGGTCGGTGCGCATCTCGTACTGCCACACCTTGACCATGACGGGGTTTGCCTTGAGGTTCTCGTCGGCGCGGCGCAAGAACGCCTGCCAACGCTCCGGTCCGGCATCGGCGGAGGAAGCGGTTTCGGCGAAGTGCGGCCGGGCGGCCGACCGGGGAACCTGCACCTCGAGCACCGTCCGGAACTCGGCCTTCCACACCTGCACCTCGAAGGGCACGGCCGGCCGGCAATGGGCCTGCGCGGCTTCGTTCAGCATGTGGTACTCCTCTTCGGCGTTCACCCCGGCGATGCTGCCGTCGTCCTTGACGCCGATCAGGAGCCGGCCGCCATCGGTGTTGGCAAAGGCGGACAGCGTCCGGGCGATTTTCCGTGCATCGTCCACCCGCGTCTTGAAATCTTGCCGTTGGTGTTCCCCCTCGGCGATCATGTTCATCACGTACGACATCAAGACGTGAAGTTCTGCATTTTTTCGCGGCTTGCTGCCGGTGGTGGACGCGAATTGCGTAATTTTGTCGCGAAGATTTACGGATGAAGAAGCTGAGAGGGGCCGCAACCCCTCTTTTTTTGGCCGCAACTTGAGGGTCAACGCCGAGAATCAGCTGATTCAATCCGGATTGAACATGATCACTGCAGACACCATTCGCCAGCTCGCTGAGGCGCACCTTGAGGGGACGCCCGGTTTCCTCGTGGACGTGCGCGTGGCAGAAGGGAACCAAATCCGGATCCTGCTCGACCACGACGCATCGACCTCCATCGAGGACTGCATGGCCTTGCACCGCCACCTCGAGTCGGAACTCGACCGCAACGTCGAGGACTTCAGCTTGGACGTCAGCTCCCCGGGGCTGGACCAGCCGCTGAAGTTGCACCGCCAATACGTCAAGAACATCGGGCGCACCGTGCAGGTGAAGCCGGTGGAAGGCGCGAAGGTGGAAGGAGAACTTGTGGCGGTAGACGAGGCCGGCATCACGGTGAAGATCCGGGAGAAGCGGCGCATCGAAGGGCGGAAGGCGAAGGAATGGGTGGAGGAGGAGCAGGTTTGGCCTTTCGAACAAATCCAATCCACAAAAGTGGTCATATCATTCAAGTAACTCCCTAAGTAGCAATAAACTCCGTTGACATGGCGCAACTTAATTTGATCGATTCCTTCAAGGAATTCAAAGAGTTCAAGAACATCGATCGCGAAGTCATGATGGGCATCCTCGAGGAAGTTTTCCGGGCGATGATCATCAAGAATTACGGCGATGACGAGAATTTCGACATCATCATCAACCCGGACAAGGGGGACTTGGAGATTTGGCGGAACCGGGAGATCGTGCCCGACGGCGAGGTGGAGGACGAGAATTCGCAGATCGAGCTGAGCGAGGCGCTGAAAATCGAGGACGATTTCGAGGTGGGTGAAGAGGTGTCGGAGGAGATCAAGCTCGAGAGCTTCGGCCGCCGGAATGTGTTGGCGCTGCGCCAGAATTTGGCTGGCCGCGTGATGGACCTCGAGAAGGATGCGCTGTACGAGAAGTACAAGGAGCGCGTGGGCGAGGTGGTCACGGCGGAGGTGTACCAAATCTGGAAGCGCGAAATCCTGCTCGTCGACGACGAAGACAACGAGGTCGTGATGCCCCGCGAACACCAGATTCCCGGGGACTTCTTCAAGAAGGGCGACACCATCCGTGCCGTTGTGGCGGAGGTGGAAATGCGGAACAACAACCCCCGCATCATCTTGTCCCGGACGGCCCCTGAATTCCTCGAGCGCCTGTTCGAGCAGGAGGTCCCCGAGATCTTCGATGGCCTCATCACCATCAAGCGCGTGGTCCGGGCTCCCGGCGAGCGGGCGAAGGTCGCAGTGGAGTCGTACGACGACCGCGTCGATCCGGTGGGCGCTTGCGTGGGCATGAAAGGTTCGCGCATCCACAGCATCGTACGCGAATTGAAGAACGAGAACATCGACGTCATCAACTGGACGGAGAACGAGCAGTTGTTGGTCTCCCGCGCGCTCAGCCCGGCGAAAATCACCTCGATGGAACTCGACGCCGTCACGCGGCAGGCAAAGGTCTTCCTGAAGGCGGACCAAGTCAGCCTGGCCATCGGACGGGGCGGCAACAACATCAAGTTGGCCGGCCAGCTCACGAACTACGAAATCGACGTTTACCGCGACGACGAGGATGTCCTCGAAGATGTGGATTTGCAAGAATTTGCGGACGAAATCGACGGCTGGATCCTCGATGAGTTCCGGAAAATCGGATTGGAAACGGCACGGGCTGTCCTTGAGATTGGGCAAGAGGATTTGGTCCGTCGCACCGACTTGGAAGACGAAACAATTGCCGAAGTATTGAAAATATTGAAGGAGGAATTGGCCTAATCACGGCCCTCCCCCTACCTTCGATACCGTTTAACCCCCCTTCAGAGCCCGCTCTACACGCCAATGGCAGACGCAAACAAACCCGTACGACTCAGCAAAGTAGCCCGAGAATTTAACCTCGGCATTCCGACCATTGTCGAATTCCTCGCAGGAAAGGGGATCACCATCGAATCCTCGCCCAACGGAAAAATCGACCCGGAAGCTTATGCGCTGGTGCGGGCAAATTTCCAAGACGAAAAAGCCGCAAAGGAAAAAGCTGCGGCCTCTTCGCGATCCACGCATGAGCGGGAAAGCATCACCCTCGAGTCGGCCAAGCGCAAGTCGTCCAAGCCGAAGGAGGAGGAGCCTGAAATCGATTTGTCCATCTTCAAAAAGAGCGAGCAGCAACCCGTTGTGGAGCGCATCGAAGCCGAGCCGGAAGCGGTGGAGCCCGCGGCGCCAGCCCCTGCTCCCGTTGAGGAGGTGGTTCCCGAGGTGAAGGCCGAGCCGGTGCCGGAGCCGACCCCTGAGCCGGAGCCTGTTCCCGAACCGGAGCCGGTTGCCGAAGCGCCCGCTCCCGAGCCCTCGCCCGAGGAGCCGAAGCCGGAAGCGCCGGCCGCCGAAGCGCCCGCGCCCGCTGACGAACCGGCAGCTCCTGCCGGTGCTGGGGTGAAGGTCGTGGGCAAGATTGATTTGCCGGTGGCGAAGAAGAAGCCGGCGAAGAAGGCTGAAAAGAAGGCGGAACCCAAGGCCACCAAGGCCAAACCGGCTGCTGAAAAACCGGCTGCTGCGAAACCTGCTCCCGCCGTGAAGCCTGCTCCCGAGCAACCGGCCACTCCAGCCAAGGAATCCGAAGCCCCTGCGGCGGAGGCTCCGAAGGCCCCTGAAGTGGTGCGTGCCCGCGCGGAGAAGCTGACCGGTCCCACGGTGGTGGGCAAGATTGAACTCCCCGTGGAGCGCAAGAAAGGCAGTTCAACGGAGGAGAACAAGCGGAAGCGGAAGCGCATCACCAAGGTCGATGTGGCGAAGACGGCAAAGACCACCGGAGGCGGTGGTGCCGCAGGGGGCAACAAGCGCGGACGCCGGAACGAGCCCCGCAAGGAGGTCACGCAAGCCGACATCCAAAAGGAAATCAAGGAAACGCTCGCACGGTTGAGCGGTGGCTCGAAATCGAAGTCGTCGAAGTTGCGCCGCGCGAAGCGGAGTGCCGTTCAAGAGCGCCAGGAGAAGGAAGCAGCACGCCAGCAGGAGCAGGCCACGGTGTTGCAGTTGACGGAATTCGTGACCGCGGCAGAGCTCGCGAGCATGATGAACGCCAGCGTGAACGAGGTCATCAGCGCCTGCCTCTCGTTGGGCATGATGGTGTCGATCAACCAGCGCCTGGACGAGGAGACCATCTCCATCATCGTGGAAGAGTTCGGTTACACGGCCGAATTCGTGTCATCTGAAGTGCAGGAGGCCATCGACGAAGAAGTCGACAACCCCGAGGATTTGAAGCCGCGGGCACCGATTGTCACGGTCATGGGACACGTCGACCACGGTAAAACTTCCTTGCTCGACTTCATCCGGAAGGCGAACGTCATCAGCGGTGAGGCCGGGGGCATCACGCAGCACATCGGTGCGTACAGCGTGGAGTTGCCAAGCGGCGGGAAAATGACCTTCCTCGATACGCCGGGTCACGAGGCCTTTACGGCGATGCGGGCGCGGGGTGCTCAGGTCACGGATTTGGCCATCATCGTGGTCGCAGCAGATGACGCGGTCATGCCGCAGACGAAGGAAGCCATCAACCACGCGCAAGCGGCGGGCATTCCGATGATTTTTGCCATCAACAAGATCGACCGTGAGGAAGCGAACCCGGATAAAATCAAGGGCGAACTTGCGGAAATGAACATCTTGGTCGAGGATTGGGGCGGTAAGTTCCAATGCCAGGAAATTTCGGCCAAGCAGGGACTCAATGTGGATGCCTTGCTCGAAAAGGTGTTGCTCGAGGCCGAGCTGCTCGATTTGAAAGCGAACCCGGATAAACTGGCCCTCGGTACGGTCATCGAAAGCTCCCTCGACAAGGGCCGGGGCTACGTCACGAACCTGTTGGTGGAAGGTGGAACGATGCGGGTCGGGGATGCCATCTTGGCCGGACAATTCTCCGGGAAGATCAAGGCCATGTTCAATGAGCGCGGCCAGCGCATCGATGAAGCCGGTCCATCTGTACCGGTGTCGGTCCTCGGATTTGACGGCGCTCCGAATGCGGGCGACAAGTTCCACGTGTTCTCCGATGAAAAGGAAGCCCGAGCCATTGCCACCAAGCGCCAGCAATTGCAGCGTGAACAGGGCGTCCGCGCCCAGCAGACCGTCACGCTCGAAGAATTGGGTCGCCGGATTGCAGTCGGTGAATTCAAGGAGCTGAACCTCATTGTGAAGGGTGACGTGGACGGCTCGATCGAGGCGTTGAGCGATTCCTTGCAGAAGCAAAGCACCGAGAAGGTCCAGGTGAACATCATTCACAAGGCGGTGGGTCAGATTTCCGAGTCGGATGTCCTGTTGGCGTCGGCTTCGAGCGCGATCATCATCGGTTTCCAGGTGCGTCCTTCGGGGGCTGCCCGGAAGTTGGCCGAGCGCGAAGAGGTCCAAATCAAGCTCTACTCCGTCATCTACAAGGCCATCGAAGAGATGAAGGAGGCCATGGAGGGCCTGCTTTCCGCGAAAATCGAAGAGAATGTGGTCGGTTCAGCCGAAATCCGCGAGACCTTCAAGATTTCCAAGGTGGGCACCATTGCGGGTTGCTTCGTGACCGAAGGCATGATCAAGCGTTCGTCGAAGGTGCGGATCATCCGCGAAGGCGTCGTGGTCTACACCGGAACGCTGGGATCACTCAAGCGCTTCAAGGACGATGCGAAGGAGGTCAAGCACGGATTCGAATGCGGCTTGAACATCGATCGCTTCAACGACATCAAAGTCGGCGACGTCATCGAGGCGTACGAAGAAGTGGAAGTGAAGCAGACGCTCGACGACTGATCCGCAGAACGCAATCAATTCAATCCCAATCGCCGGACCCCTCAACGGGTTCGGCGATTGTCGTTTCCAGCCGTTCCAAACGCGGCAACGCGATGGCTCCCGGTACCACCAGGGCTTCCGGGAATTGAGCGGCCCACTCGGCCCGTTCCTGCTCTGCGGTCCACGGGTCGCGGAAGTCGCCGATCAGGACTTGGTAGTTCGCCGACAGGGGCTCGAGGTAGATGCCGAGCTCGGTCGTGCCCCGCAGCCGGTAGCGCTCTTGGCGGCAGCGCTGCAAGGACCCCGTCATGAGCTGGATGCGGTAGCCGGACATCGCGGGCGGGTTCGCGTGCCAAGCACTGTCAAGCGCGTGCAGCCGCGGGTCGGCCTCAATCCGGTAAGTCGCAGGGGGTACGGGCTCGAATGCGGGAAGTTCCACTGTGCCGACGGTGTCGCGCACCGGGATGGCGGGCTCGGTGTCCGGCTCAGCGGAGATCACCGGCTCGGATTCCTGCTCGGGGACGGGCGTTTGCTCCACGGTTTTCGGGCGGAACAGGCTTTTCCACCAGCTGGATTCTGCGTCGGGCAGGGAGTCGTTTTGGCCCCAAACCGGGGCGGACAACAGACAACATTGGAGCCCGCACAAGCAGGCGATGCGAACGGCTTGCATGCTGCGAAGTTAACGCCGCCACGTGCGAAATCGCGCCCACAAGCCGCCGCCGCGTCCGGCCCTCTGCGCGCCGAAACGCTTAATTAGAATCATTCTGAATTAGGAAGGCATAAGACATTGTCATGACGCTACATCGCGTACAACGGGGCGACTGCCTTACTTTTGCGCCCGAATATGTGAGGGTAAACCATCGTCATGCGAAAAGCGATTTTTAACGGCACTCGGACCGCTCAATGGGCTGTTCAGAGTTTCCTCGCCGCTTGCCTCCTCCTCTCGAATGCCGCGGTATTCGGCCAAATCTGGGAAGGAGGCAATGTGGAAAACGGCCAAGCGTTGTTCAATGCGAACTGCGCTGCGTGCCACAAAGTCACCAATGAAGTCCTGGCTGCCCCAGGTCTCGGAGGAATCCGAGATCGGTGGACCTCCGGGGATGAGTTGTTGGTTCAATGGATCCAAAACCCGCAAGCAGCGGCAGAATCCGGCGATCCGTACATCAAATCCCTCGTGGACCGCTACGTCGGCACCTACGGCTGGATGAGCGCCCAAGCGGTCTCTGCGGAGGACGTGAAGGACATCATGGCGTACGTCCAGAACCCGCCCGACGTGGCCGCTCCAGCGGAAACCGCTGACACCGGTTGCATCACCGTGGACGAGTTGCCCGTGGAAGAAGCGAGCAACCCGTCGATTTGGTTCTTGGTCCTGCTGGTGCTCTTCCTGGTCATCGCGCTGAGCGCAGCCGGCGTCAACCGGACGTTGCGCAGCGCCGTTCGCGTGAGCCAAGGCGACACCGCCCTGCCGGATGTGACCTACGCCACCCGCGTGAAGACGTGGATGTGGGAAAACCGCTCGTTCGTTTCCATCATCGGTTTGTTCGTGGTCGCCTACGTGGTGGTCATCGGCTACCAAGGCCTCATGGGCATCGGGGTGATGGAGGGTTACAAGCCGGAGCAACCGATCAAGTTCATCCACTCGGTGCACGTGTGTGAGAACGAGGTGGATTGCAAGTACTGCCACCACAGCGCATACGAATCCAAGCACGCGGGCATTCCCTCGACGAACGTCTGCATGAACTGCCACAAGGCCGTCAAGAAAGGCCGCCGTTACGGAGAGACCGAGATCGGCAAGATCTACGCGGCCATCGGCTTCGACCCGGAGACCGGTTCGTACATCAACGGCGCGGGCGAGAAAGGATTCACTTCCCCGCAAGACGATTACGCTGGAGAGCCCATCCGTTGGAACAAGGTTCACAACTTGCCGGACCACGTGTTCTTCAGCCACCAACAGCACGTGGTGGTCGGCGGGCTCCAATGCCAGAACTGCCACGGCGATGTCGCCACCTACACGGTGGGTCGCCAAGCGCGGGTCGAGGACATCAACAAGCTGATCACGGAGAAGCCGGCGGAATTCGGCACCTTGATTGAGCTTTCGAAGCCGACCTTGACGATGGGTTGGTGCATCGAATGCCACAACAAGGCGGAAGTGAGTTTGGCCTCAAGCGGTTACTACGAGGAAATGCACGAGCGCCTGCGGGACGACGAGCGCGGAAACGAGGAATTGCGCCGCTACCTCGAAGACGATAAGATCACCGTTAAAGAGCTTGGTGGCTGGGAATGCGCCAAGTGTCACTACTAAGAACACGATACCATGTCGCAGAATAAACGCTACTGGTCCGGTCTCGACGAATTGCACGAGACGGAAGAGTTCAAAGCCATCCAGGGACAGGAGTTCCCAGAGGCACAGGCGGTGGACCAATTCCTGTCGGACGACCGCTTGGAGAGCACCCATACGGGTCGCCGCGATTTCTTGAAATTCATGGGCTTCAGCTTGACGGCAGCCACCCTCGCAGCGTGTGAGACGCCCGTCATCAAGTCCATCCCTTACACGAACAAGCCTGAGGAGGTCACACCGGGTGTGGCGAATTACTACGCATCGACCTTCTACAATGGCCAGGACTACGGCCAGGTGTTGGTGAAGACGCGTGAAGGCCGTCCGATTTTCGTCAAGTCGAACCCTGTTGGAGGCGAAGGCAAGATCGGTGTGCGGATCAACGCATCGGTCATGGGCTTGTACGACAGCGCTCGCCTCGAAGCGCCGCGCAAGGGTGGCCAGCCCACGGATTGGGCGACCATCGATGCCGACGTGAAGGCGGCGTTGAACGGTGGAGGCCGGAAGGTCTTGTTGACCCAAACCGTGGTCAGCCCATCGCTCAAGCGCGCCATCGCTTTGTTCTGCGAAGCCACCGGTGCTGAGCACATCCAACACGACGCCATCAGCTACGCGGGCATCCGCAAGGCGAACGCGTCGGACTACGGCGTGGACGCGGTGCCGACCTACCACATGGACCAAGCAAAGGCCATCGTGACCATCGGCGCGGATTTCCTCGGAACGTGGGGCGATAACACCGTGAATGCGACGGCGTGGGCAAAGAGCCGCCAGCCGGAAAACGGTGAGATGTCAAGCCTCCATGCATTCGAGAGCGTCATGACGTTGACGGGTTCGAATGCCGACCGCCGCAACATGATCAAGCCTTCTGAGGCGGGACGCGTGGCGTTGGCCTTGCTCAAAGGGCTGACGGGCGGCGGCGCAGCGGACTTGTCTGAATCAGCGGCTGCGGGCATTGCTCCTGCAGTGAAGGCGCTGAAGGCTGCGGGCTCACACGGCTTGGTGGTGGCCGGGTCGAATGATCCGAATGTGCAGTTGATTGTGAACGCGTGCAACCGCGCCCTGGGTGCGTATGGCACGACCATCGATATGGAGAACCCGTGGATGCTGGGCCGCGGAGACGATGAAGCGGTTGCAGCGCTCGTGAAGAGCATGGCAGCAGGCCAAGTGGGCACGCTCATCGTCCACGGCACCAACCCTGCTTACACCACGCCGGGCTTCGCAGAGGCGCTCGGCAAGGTGAAGGCATCTGTGAGCACCTCGTTGTTCGCGGATGAGACGGCTTCACGTTGCACCCACATCGCGCCGGACCACCACTGGTTGGAGTCATGGGGCGATGCGCAGCGCACTGCAAACCGCGTGGATTGGGTCCAGCCGACGATTTCGCCGCTCTTCAATTCACGCGCAGCAGGCAGCAGCCTCTTGACGTGGGCAGGAGCGCCGGAGACGGATTGGTACAGCTTCTTGCGCCAAACTTGGAACGCAGGCTACACCGCCGATCAGCTCTACACGGACGCCGACTGGAACAGTGCGTTGCACGACGGCTACATGGCCATCAGTGCGCCAGCGGCTACGGCGGCCATTGATTACGCCGCGGCAGGCACTGGTTTGGGCCGCGCAGAAGCTGCCGTCAAGGCCACCAAAGGCGGGGCCTTCGAACTCGCCCTCTACCAAAAGAACACCATCGGTCAAGGCGATCAAACGGCCAACCCGATGCTCCAAGAGACGCCGGATCCGCTGACGAAAATCACGTGGGACAACTACGTGACCATGGCGAAAGCGGACATGGAGGCGATGGGCCTGAATACCTACATCGGGCAAGAGAAGCCCGCGTCGGTGGTCCGCGTAACGGCGGGTGGCACCACGATGGAGTTGCCGGCATTGCTTCTCCCAGGCCAAAAACCGGGAACGGTAGGCATCGCCCTCGGATACGGACGCGGCGCAAACGGCGAGGCCGTCGGCAAGGCTGCCTTCCAAATGACCGAAGCCGGTGACTTCGAGCAGGACGCCAACGGCGGTTTGGTCCCCGTTGGAAAGAACGCCTTCCCATTCGCGTCAACAGCCAGCGGCCTGCCGCAATACGAGCAGTACGACGTCCAGGTCGAGGCGACCGGCGCGACTTACCCGTTGGCCAGCACGCAAATCCACAGCACAGACATGGGCCGTGACTCCATCGTCAAGGAGACCACCTTCGCCGCGTACTTCGCTGAGCGCAAGGCGGAGAAGGGCTCGGCTTCGTGGAACAAGTTGGTCCAAATCGGTGTCCACGAAGACGTGAACAACGACGGGGTCATCAACGCCCAAGACACGAAGCCCACCGCGGCCTTCGACCTGTGGCACGAGCACGCAGTGGAGGAAGTGGGGCACCGTTGGGGCATGACCATCGACCTCACCACCTGCACGGGATGCAGCGCTTGCGTAACCGCTTGCCACATCGAGAACAACG
>JALQTD010000210.1 GCA_023264155.1 Flavobacteriales bacterium
TATGTGGCGCCGCGTCAAGAAGGCATTCACGTGAAGTTCCGCATGGACTACTTCGCGAGCGAGCCCAAATCCTACACGCCCGGTGAAGTGGTGATGGTCGATGGCATGGTGTTCCAGTGCATGAGCGCGCACCGGGCTTCACCGCGTTTTGAGGACGACATGGAGGCATTCTGGCAGTTCGTCCCCTTCCCGAACGAGCGGCAAGCGCGCCAAGCCGTGCGGTGGGAAGCGGGAACGCCCGGTGAGAAATTGTTCACCTTGGATCCGCGCATTCAGCTCAACGAACGCATGGGCAACGCCCCCGAGCCGGATACGCGGCATTGGTGGGACCGGGACTTGTACACCCACATCAAGTGGGGGCGGGTTTCGCCACCGGAGACCGATGAGGAAGGCTGGCTCGGCGGCCGGGAGAGTGCACTCGCGATGGGCGACAGCGTGTTGATGGGGAGCGTGCTCGTGAAGCGGGATTCGCTGCGGGCGGTGCGGGATGAGGAGCGGCCGGAGCTGGGGCTGCTGGAGCGGGATTTGGCCTTGGCGGCGTGCATCACCCTGAAGGATCGCGGCAAGCAGGCGGTGCATGAGCCGCTGTACATCGTGCGCGACAGCCTCATCATCCCGGACCTGTATGTGGCCGAGGATTGGGGCCTGCGCTTCCGCATCGACCGGTTCGACCCGTTGGAAGAGACCATCGGCTGGACGGTGTGGGAGCACGAAAGCGTGCGCCGGGATTTCGTGGTGATGCAAGCCGCCATCTTCCCGATGATCAACGTCCTGTGGATCGGGTGCATCTTGATGTCGGCCGGGGCCTTGCTTGCGGCTTGGAGCCGGTGGGAACAGGCGCGTCGGAAAGGGAACAAGGGATGATTTGCGGGCTGGTCGGCAGCGGGCATGTGGCGCATGCGTTTGGGCAGCACTTTGCCGCGCACGGCGAGTGGTCCGGGCAGTGGTCGCGTTCAGGGGCCGAAGTGGTGCCCGGGGTGGCCGTGGTGAGCGATTGGTCGGCGTGGGAGGTGGCGTTCTTGGCGGTGGCCGATGGGGCGTTGGAGGACGTGGCGCGCGAGGTGCCGCGGGGGACGTGGCGCATCCATTTCAGTGGGGCGAAGCCGTTGGAGGCTGTGGTGCCGGCGGGTGAGCGGGGCGCGGTGATGTGGCCGATTTGCTCGATCCGCAAGGAGCACCCGCCGATTTGGGAGGGCGTGCATTGGGGCGTGGAAGCCACGGATGACGACGTATTTGCATGGGTGGACCAAACCCTGCAACGCCTCGGCGGCACCGTCCACCCCTTGTCTGGGGAACAGCGCCTCCGCGCCCACGCGGCTGCGGTCTTCGCGGCCAACTTCACCAACTTGGTGCTCGCCGAATCCGCGGACCTGCTCGCGGATACTGGGCTCCCGTGGGGCGCGATGCACGAACTGGCGCAGGGCGTCCTCGAGCGCAGTGCGGACCCGGCGGCCGTGTACCGAATGACCGGCCCGGCGGCGCGCGGGGACGAGGCGACGATGCGGGCGCATGCCCGGGTTTTGGCCAGCGATCCCACCTTGAAGCAACTCTATTCAGACCTTTCAGCTCGCATCACCGATCGGGCGCATTCTTCCAACACATGAACTACAAAACCAGCCTCCACCGCATCAAACTCTTCGCCTTCGACTACGACGGCGTTTTCTCGGGCGGAACCATTTTGCTGATGCCGGACGGGGCGCAAGTGCGGACGGCTTCGGTGCGCGATGGCTTTGCCGTGCAGTGGGCGGTCAAGCAGGGCTTGGAGCTGGCGTTGGTCACCGGGGGGAAGGAAGAGGCGGTGAAGACGCGCCTGGGCAAACTCGGGGTGCAGCACCTGCATTTGGGGGCGAGCAACAAGTTGGCGGTGGTGACCGAACTCGTCGAACGGCTCGGACTGCAGATGGAGGACGTGGCCTACATGGGCGACGACATGCCCGATTTGCCCGTCCTCGAGCGGGTGGGGCTTGCAGCGTGTCCGCAGGATGCGGTTCCGGATGTCCGCCAGGTTTGCCACTACGTCAGCCCTTTTGCAGGCGGGGCGGGGTGCGTGCGGGACCTGCTCGAACAAGCGATGAAACTCCGGGGATTGTGGGACCAACAAGGCGGTCACCACTGGTAATGACCGATACGCCCCTAATACGTCACAGAACATCTTACCTTCGCGGCGCTTATGGATAGAAACACGTGGACAGGATTGGGCTTGATGGCCCTGATTTGGGTCGGGTACTTTTGGTATGCTTCGCCGACTGAAGAAGAGCTCGCGGCCCAGGCAGCCGAAGTGGCTCGCCAGGACAGCTTAGCAGCAGCTGCCATTGCCGAACAGCAAGCACAGGCTTCATTTGAGCGGGCTGAGCCCGCACCGCTCGACAGCGCAGCCCTTGCAGCAGCCGACGCCGCCACCCGTGCGGCATTTGGCCCCTTGGCTCCGGCGGCGGCGCGCGAAGGAACTGACGGAACGGTGCGCCTCCGGGGTAATTTGGTGGATGTGGCGTTCGGTGTCCGCGGAGGGCTGCCCCAGCGGGCCGTCCTACAAGACGGTTCCACGCAGTATGGCTCAGGAGAGCCGATTGAGTTGTGGGATGCGGAGCGCAGCCGGATGGACCTGTCGTTTGATCTGGCGGCCGCGGGGCGCGTGCACTTGTCGGATTTGGCCTTCCAAACCGTGGGACAAACCGACACCTCGATCACGCTGGAAGCCCGCGGGGACCAAGGCGTTGCCCTGCGCTGGCACCACGCCCTGCATGGCTACGAATTGCACAGCGAGTTGAGCTGGATGAACCTGGCGGGATTGGCTTCGGATGAAGCCCGTTTGATCTGGCAAGCCGTCGGACATGCCAACGAGAAAGGCCT
>JALQTD010000211.1 GCA_023264155.1 Flavobacteriales bacterium
CGTTGGCGTCTCCGGAGAGCATTCTCAAGGACTCCCGCGGTGAGGTGCTGAAACCAGAAACCATCAACTACCGGACGTACAAGCCGGAGCGCGATGGGTTGTTCTGCGAACGGATCTTTGGCCCGGTCAAAGATTTCGAATGCCATTGCGGCAAGTACAAGCGCATCCGTTACAAGGGCATCATCTGCGATCGCTGTGGTGTCGAAGTGACGGAGAAAAAGGTACGCCGTGAGCGCATGGGCCACATCCAACTCGTGGTTCCCGTTGCGCACATTTGGTACTTCAAGAGCCTGCCGAACAAGATCGGCTACCTGTTGGGCCTCCCTTCAAAGAAGCTCGATCAAATCATCTACTACGAGCGTTACGTGGTCATCCAGGCGGGGATTGCGAAGAACGCTGAAGGCGAGGAGCTCGCGGTCAACGATTTCTTGACGGAAGAGGAATACCTTGACATCCTCGACACGCTGCCGAAGGAGAACCAGTACTTGGACGACACGGATCCGAACAAGTTCATCGCGAAGATGGGCGCGGATGCGTTGTACGATTTGCTCCAAAACCTGGACCTCGAGGAGCTCTCGGACTCCCTCCGCATGAAGGCAGAGGAAGAGACCTCCCAGCAACGCAAGACGGAAGCATTGAAGCGCCTCCAAGTCGTCGAAGCATTCAACGACGCCAACAAGCGCATCGAGAACCGTCCCGAGTGGATGATCGTGAAGGTCGTTCCGGTGATTCCACCTGAGTTGCGCCCGCTCGTACCGCTCGATGGCGGCCGTTTCGCGACGTCCGACCTGAACGATCTGTACCGCCGGGTCATCATCCGGAACAACCGCTTGAAGCGCCTCGTCGAAATCAAGGCGCCTGAAGTCATTCTCCGGAACGAAAAGCGGATGTTGCAAGAAGCGGTGGACAGCCTCTTCGACAACAGCCGCAAGTCGAGCGCGGTCAAGACGGAAAGCAACCGCCCCCTCAAGTCCCTCTCGGACAGCTTGAAGGGCAAGCAAGGACGTTTCCGCCAAAACCTCCTCGGTAAGCGGGTGGACTACTCCGCTCGTTCGGTCATCGTCGTCGGTCCCGACCTGAAGCTCCACGAGTGTGGATTGCCGAAGAACATGGCCGCCGAGCTGTACAAGCCGTTCATCATCCGCAAGATGATTGAGCGCGGCATCGTGAAGACCGTCAAGTCCGCGAAGAAGATTGTGGACTCGAAGGACCCGGTGGTTTGGGACATCCTCGAAAACGTGATGAAGGGACACCCTGTTCTGTTGAACCGGGCACCGACCCTCCACCGCCTCGGCATCCAGGCGTTCCAGCCGAAGCTCATTGAGGGCAAGGCGATTCAGTTGCACCCGCTCGCCTGTACGGCATTCAACGCTGACTTTGACGGGGACCAAATGGCTGTTCACCTGCCACTCGGCAGCGCCGCCATCCTCGAAGCCCAGCTCTTGATGCTCGCATCCCACAACATCCTGAACCCTGCGAACGGTGCGCCGATTGCGGTCCCTTCTCAGGACATGGTGTTGGGGTTGTACTACATCACGAAGACCCGCACTTCCACGCCCGAAGTTCCCGTCAAGGGCGAGGGCATGGTGTGCTACTCGACCGAGGAGGTCAAGATTGCGTACCAAGAAGGCAAGCTCGATTTGCACGCCGCCATCAAGGTGCGGTGGACCGACATCAACGGAAACACCAGCCTGATTGAAACCACCTGTGGCCGCGTCCTCTTCAACGAGTACGTCCCAGCCGAGGCCGGTTACATCAACGAGCTGCTCACGAAGAAGTCCCTCCGTGGCATCATCTCGCATGTCCTCAACTGCACGAACGTTCCGCGTGCCGCCCAATTTTTGGACGACATCAAGAACCTCGGTTTCTACATGGCATTCAAAGGTGGTCTTTCCTTCAGCTTGAAGGACGTCATCATCCCGCCAGAAAAGGACAAGCTGGTCGAGCAGGCAAATGCCCAAGTGGCCGAAGTGATGGAGAACTACAACATGGGTCTCATCACGAACAACGAGCGGTACAACCAGATCATCGACATCTGGACGCACACGAACTCGCGCTTGACCAACATCCTCATGGACCGCATCGAATCCGACAAGCAAGGATTCAACTCGATCTACATGATGATGCACTCAGGTGCACGGGGTTCGAAGGAGCAAATCCGCCAGCTCTCCGGCATGCGGGGATTGATGGCCAAACCACAGAAGTCTTCAGCGACCGGTGGCCAGGACATCATCGAGAACCCCATCCTTTCGAACTTCAAGGAGGGGCTGTCCATCTTGGAGTACT
Source organism: Flavobacteriales bacterium (assembly GCA_023264155.1). Taxonomy (GTDB): domain Bacteria; phylum Bacteroidota; class Bacteroidia; order Flavobacteriales_D; family Sanyastnellaceae; genus JALQTD01. The sequence continues at coordinate 2,287 of JALQTD010000211.1, forward strand.
TCATCTCCACGCACGGTGCACGAAAAGGTCTCGCGGATACGGCATTGAAGACGGCCGACGCGGGTTACTTGACGCGTCGTTTGGTCGACGTAGCGCAGGACGTCATCGTGACGGAAGAGGACTGCCTGACCTTGCGGGGTGTCATCGCTACGCCGTTGCGTCGGAACGATGAAATCGTTGAAGGCATCGGTGAGCGTGTGGAAGGCCGGGTCCCATTGGCTGACGTCGTCAATCCGGTAACGGGTGAGGTCATCGTCCAGGAAGGTGAAGAGATTTCGCCGTTCGCGGCCAAGGCCATCGAAGAAGCGGGCATCGACGAACTGGAAGTGCGTTCGGTGTTGACCTGCGAGTCGGAAGTCGGGGTCTGCATCAAGTGCTACGGCAAGAACCTCGCTAACGCCCGGACCGTGCAGGTCGGGGAGGCCGTAGGTGTCATTGCAGCGCAGTCCATCGGTGAACCGGGAACGCAGCTGACGCTTCGGACGTTCCACGTCGGGGGTACGGCTTCGAAAATCTCGGACGAGAATACCATCACCGTCAAGTACG
>JALQTD010000212.1 GCA_023264155.1 Flavobacteriales bacterium
GCCCCCTGTTCCGCCGGTCACCACTCCGGAGACCTCCCCGTCTGCGGCTCCGGCGCAGCTCACGTTTTCCGTTTCCAAATCAAAAGTCAGCTCACCCGGACAGTTCAATTCAATGATGGTGTCCACCCCACAACCATTCGCATCATCCGCATAAAATTCGTACTCGCCGCTGCCGTTGATGCAAGGCAATCCGATCCATTCGAACTGGCTGTTGGGCATGGAACCCACTCCCAAGTTGGTGGTGGAATACGCAATGAATTCCCAAGGCTCCGTTCCGCCTGACACTTCCATGCTCACTACCGAAGTGTACTCCCCGGGGCAGATGTTGTCCTCTTCCAATGTGAACGTCACTTCGAAAGGTTCCGGCTCCACGAAGGTGAACGCTGCGGTGGTGTCGCGGCAGGTGTTGCCATCGGTCAGGGCAATGAAGTAATCCCCTTCCGCCAGGCTGCCAAATTGGTTGTTTCCAGTCTGCTCGGCAAGAAGGGTGCTGTCAGCCGCGTTGAACAGTTGGTACGTGATGCCCGGGTTTTCTCCGCCAACCGGCGTGATTTCAACCGCGGCAAAGTCGCCGTAGCAGTCTATGCCGCTGAGGGTGGCCACCTCCGCGTCTGCCGTGGCCCAATCTGCGCAAGGTGGCGTCACTTCGAGCATGCCGCCTTCTTCCTCGAGGCAGAAAAGTTGCTCGTTGCTTTGGTCTCCTTCGACGAACACTTGCAAGCACGCGTGGAAATCAAACGAACCACAGGTCGTGATTTGAAAAAGTTCGATCTGAAGGCTCGGACCACACACCAATCCCGCTCCCCCGTTGAGGACAAACGCACCGTCCTCCACCATCATGTCACAAAAGCCCGTGAGGTTGTTGTATACCGAAGAAATGTTCGGAGTAGCCAGGATGCCCGTTGAACCGAATGACAAATAGCTGTCATACTCCAATTCAGGCACCAGCGGAAAGAATGCAGGATTCAAGTTCGCCCCATAAAAAACACCATAGATGTCTGTGTTGTAACAGCCACATGGAGCATTCAGGACCAGCGGTGCTGTGACGTCCGCACCAATGTTCGTGGCGAAAACGGAAGCCAGTTTGTCCGTCGGATTCGTGAAGTTGGCATATACTTTGTAGGTGGTGTAACCATTGAGTAAGTCTTCCTCGTCGAAATCGTACTGGGGGGTGCCAGGGGCACTGCCCGGGAGGGGGGTGGGAGCATAAAAGGTGGTGTCGACCTCCCAAGTCACGGACACCATTTGGCCTAAAAGCTGGGCTGGCAAGATGCCCAAGGCCAACAAGGCGACGAACAGCATCGTCAAATTCAATCGGCACGCACCTAAACGAATGGAAGTGTGGATCATGGCAGGTTTCAGTCGATTCTCGCTCCAACATTGGATATCAGGAGGAAAGACGCAGGCCCGGCAGGTTCCGTTGCATCCACCCCCTAACTTTGGCGCGCAAAATAAGGCAAGTTGGCCACACAACGAACACCCACCACATGAGCACGTCGGTCGAAGATTGGCCCCGCCCCACCGAAAGCCACGAAGTGGTGTACGCGGACGATGACCTGTTGGTGGCCTTCAAACCCAGCCACCTGCTTGTCCACCGCACGGACATGGCCGCCCAAGACGCGGACAACCTGCGGGATCGGCTGATCGCGGAGGGCGCACTGGATTACCGGGCGCACCCCGTGAACCGCATCGACCGGCCAACGAGCGGCTTGGTGTTGTTTTCGCGGCACCTGGAAGCGCACCGTTTTTTGCACGCCCAGTTCGTGGAGCACCGGATCGAGAAGCGGTACCTCGCCGTGGTGCGGGGGTGGCTTGAAGCGCCCGCAACGGTGGAAAAGCCGCTTCCTACAGGGCACAACAGCACGCCGAAGCCCGCGCTCACCCACTTCCGCCCCTTGGCCCAAGCGGAGTGGGATGTCGCGATTACGCGGTATCCGACGAGCCGATTCGCGCTGGTGGAATGCACGCCCGAAACGGGCCGGTACCACCAGATCCGGCTGCACCTCCGGCACCTCCGACACCCCATCATCGGGGACACGGCGCACGGCGACAAGCCCCACAACCGGTATTTCGCTGCGCATTTCACGCACCGCCCGCTTTACCTGCATGCGGGTGAGTTGCAGCTGACGCATCCCGATGGCACGCAGCGCAGGTTTCACGCGCCTTTGCCGCCGTCGTGGCAAGAAGTGATGGCGGAATTTGGTTGGTCAGGCCAAACCCCTTTCCTTCGTGGGTAATGTTCGGGTTCGACGATCGCGATAAATACGAGTCTCCCTTCCCCTTCCGGACGGGCGAGGCCTGGGAAGCGCCGAATTACGGCAATCCCAGCGCGTGGGGTTTGCATCCGCGCTTCAATAAACTGTCCGCTTGGCCGCTCGGGTATGGGCCGATGCCGGACCCGGTGCCGCACCCCTTGCACCCGGCGTTGATCCCCGCCCAGGAATCGCAGCAGCCGCTGGCCGATGTGTTTTTCGTGCACCCGACGACGCACCGCGGATTGGGGGAGGAATGGAATGCGGCGTGGGACAACGAAGTCGCCCGGGCCATCGCGGACAGTTGGCCGCTCCAGCACCAGGCTTCGGTGTTCCGGGGGTGTGGGCGCGTGTTTGCGCCGCGGTACCGGCAGGCGCATCTGCGGGTGTTTTATCAGGATGGGCCGGATGCACGGGCGGCATTGGATTTGGCCTACAGCGATGTGGAGCGGGCCTTCGACTGGTACCTTGAACACGAAGATCGCGGCCTGCCCCTCGTACTCGCTGGTCACAGCCAAGGGAGTTTCCACCTGCTGCGGTTGTTGCGGGAACG
>JALQTD010000213.1 GCA_023264155.1 Flavobacteriales bacterium
CGTAAAGTCTTGGAGCGCAGTGAGGTAGGTGAATCCGAATTCGTGGGTGGGTTCGACCATGGTGCCCTCGCCGAAGTCGTTCCAGGTTGCGATTTGGAGGGCGGCGAGGTCGGGGGAGGTGGCGGCGACGTCGAGCAGGGTGGAGAAGGTTTGGCCTGCATCATGCGGAATTTCCCAGCCCAAACCCGCGCCCCACCCGCCCTGCGCGTAGTAGTCCTTGAAGCCCGGATACGCCACGCCCGTGCGGCCCGGCGCGGCCTGCGAAAACGCCGCCACCGCCGCCGCGTGGTCCACCCCACCGCCGCCCCACACCCACGCGAACTCGCCCGCCTCGGGCCCCACCTCCGCCGCCTCGCCCCAAATCGCGTGCACCCGCCCCGCCGGCGCCACCTCCGCCCACTCGGCCGGCGTCTCCAACTCGATCGGTCCGAACACGCCCACCCACGGCTCGCCCGCCACGCGCACATACGCCGTGTCCGCGAAATGCCGGTTCGCCACGTGCGCCCAATCGGCCTGCGCCTGCGCCACCGCGTCGCCCGGCGTGTTCGCCAACGTCCGGTCCTCGTACATCAGCGCGTAATGCAGCCCCACGCCCTTCAAGGCGTCGATGGCCTCCTCCGTCGCGGCGTCCAACCGACCGTAGTCGAGCACCACGCTCGTGCCGTACCAATCAATCACCGCCGCATCCACGCCGCAGTACTTCATCAGCAGCATGTGGTACTCCAGCACGTCCTCGTCGAAGCTGGAATACGGGCCGATGAGCGGGTGGTAGTGGCTCGCCACCGCCGGCAAGCCGTCCGCGCCCGTTGCCCAAGGCTGGGCCGTCGCCATCGTCCAGTGGTGGCCCCAGGCCCCGTCGTGGGCCAGGGTTTCGAACCACGGCATGTAGTGCATCAGGACGGGCAGGGGGTTCGTTTTTGCGACGGCGAGCGGGGCGGTAGGCCCGGCCGGTTCGGTGGGCGCGGTTTCACGGCAGCCGAGGGCGAGGAGTACGGTGAGGAAGAGCAGGGGGCGCATGCCGCGCAAGTTAAGGGGTGCCTTAAATTTGAGAGAAGCCGACACGGGATTAGGCGCGTGTTTGGGTGGCCATCGTTCGGGTTGCAATGAAGCCTCCCGCATAGGAATTTTCCTCAAAAGCGAACCTAGCTGCTTCGGCCCGTCACTGAATCTGCTCGATTGGAGGAGGTTGTTCCTGTTGTGGAAGCATGGAAACCCATTTACTCAATGGAGGTCCAATCGGTCCAATTCGGCTTCAAGCGCTGTCAAATCGATTCGGAAATCCGACGTTTTGTTTTTTCCATCTCCACCTACCTCGCCGTACTCAATTTCTCCCTGTCTTATAAATGCTTCAAGTACCTCTGATCCCTCATCGTCCGAAGTAGGTCGGATTGAGATGAATTTCAGGGGACGTTCGATGGCGAGCAGGTTGGCTATAGAAGCACCTCGAACGGCTACAATCGCCGTCGCGCGTCGAAACATTTCGAATTGCTCAGCATTGGTGAAGCTTTGGATTTGAATGGAAAGGAATCCCCTCTGCGCTAAAAGTGCTTCAACGTCCGATTCATTGAGCATCCTGCGCCATTTCGTGCCTTTTCGACCGACAAAGAGCCGCGGTGCTGATTGGATGACTTCGGGCAGTTGACACCCTTTTCCATACTGGCGCAAGAATGCTCGAACTGGAGTCGGCATGGATGCAAGACCACGAATCAACAAACCGTCCTTATGCAGGTAGTCACGTCGGGAGGGTGCCAAAACCAGCGGTGCAATGACTCGGGCGGTGTTTCGCAGTTGGATGAGTGGCCGATTCGGCAACCATTCCTGGTAAGCAGCCACCATGACCGGCGGAAGCTTCAGTCGGGTAACAATGGTGAACGGGATTTCGTCAGGCACTGACCGCAATGCGTGGAGAGCAAACAAACCATCAAGCAGCATGTGGAAGTAGTTGTCTGACCAAACCATGTCCATAGAGGCGACTGCGCCGTTCAACTTCACCACCCTGAACCCTTTTCGGTGGAATTCCTGTGGGTTTGCTGTTTGTGTGCTGGGTGTCAATAACGTTTGGGGCACGACCTTGCCTTGAACAAGCACCAAGCCAGAGGGCGTGAACAGCGTTGCTTTTTTGAACGCGCGGGTTTGAAGCGGTGGATATGGTGCGCTTTCGGATGCACTTAACCTCCAAAGCATGTCAGGTTCACGCTCGGCAATTGGCCAACGTTCGAATCGGTGCAACACGCGATTTGACCAGTTCCACCTCAGAACATTCTGTGCCTTGCGCGCAAAATACAGCATCAGGTCGGTGAGCACGGTCATGTCCCCAAGGTTGGATTCATTTCGGGGATGAGCAAAGAGGCCATGCAGCGGAGTTGAAAACTCGCCACATTGGAAAGCGCAAGGGATTGCTTGAGTTCAGCCATCGGCACCCATTTCATGCCTTCAGCGACAGGCTTTGAACGGTCTCCCTCAACCAACCGGTATTCCGTTTCATGTTGGTTAAACCTGCCGCCCTCATCTGATTGGATGAACGAGGTGATGACCTGTTCGTCAGAGGCAGGCACATGTTCGCCGGGGTTGATGATTTCGCTGGCCGTGAGGACAAAACCACCCTCAATTCCAATTTCTCGCCTGACCTGCAGCAGGCAATGTCCACCGGCAACCTGCAACGTAACACGCCCCCGTGACGGAGCGCTGATCATCGGCTGATACCAAGCTTTCACTTCCCTTGTTCCGCAAGAAGTGTGATACAAGTGGGCGGAAACGAGGTTTGGATTTGTGCGGGGCTCAATGCCTGCTTCCGTCACC
>JALQTD010000214.1 GCA_023264155.1 Flavobacteriales bacterium
GTTCCTCTGTCAAGCCCGTTGCGCTCCAGGTGTCATCGGCCCCGTTGATGACCACGAATGCATCCGCGGCATCCGCGGTCCAGTCCCAGACTTGTTGGGCCAAAACGCCGCCGTCGTAAGCCACTTCTTCGTTTGGGGGAGAGAAGATGGCCGATGGATTTGAAGGGCCCGCTAACGCCACTATCAAATCGCCAAAGGGCTCAATCTCATAGCCATAGTAGCCGAACTCCCGCGCGCATTGGTAGTAATGAGAAGCGTAATCCACCATGCTTTCGTCCGAGAAAAAAGCGAGGCCGCTGACCTCGAGAAAATGGTCCAACACTTCGTCAAGCGTGGCGTCGGCTCCAGGCAGATCCGCGCACGAAGCGCCCCACTGCCAAAACGAAAACGGATATTCAAGCACCGCATATTCGAACGCTTCTTCAAACGTGAGGTAATCGCCGAACGCGGAGCCTTCTCCTTTGGCGTACCACTTCAGCCGCAGCATGCTCTCCTCACGCTCTTCAAGAATGCGGCGCTGCACCGCCTCAATGCCTTCCCGGCAAGCCTCATCGCCATGGCCCCGCAGGTAGGCGTAAATGCGGGGATCCTCCAACGTCAAGTTGACTGGGGCCACATACGGCACGCTTACGGCCACATCATCGGGGTAGAAATACCGATAAAAGATGGTGGTTTGACCGCCTTTGCTGATGCCAGACGCCAACCAAGGTCCCGTAAACCACTCCGCAAACAGGGTGCGAATGCGGTGCAAATCGGCTGCAGCCTGGGTGATGTTCAGGTAGGTGTAATCCATTTCTTCTGGTACGCTCGCGCCATAGAAGCGGTGTTCCACGATGAGCTGGTTCGCTCCGATGGCCGTGGTCAACTCGGCTGGGTATTGAAAACCACGGTTGTAACCCTCCGTCACCAAAACCGTCGGGCGCTCAGGGTCTTGCTGCGCCAAGAATACGCGTTGATAAAACGTGCCCGCAGCCGGGTTCGCGTGGTCCAAGGGTTGCTCAATCTCGAGGGCATAACCCGCCTCGAAACCCGGCAACGCATCCAACCGCTCAAACCGAACACCTGCGAGATCGAACAAATACGCCTCGAGTTCGGCCACCTGCGCCCAAGCCCCGCCGATTGAAAGCAGCGTGAAGGCACACCAAATCAACACACCCGTCCAATATTTCATGTCATTGAGATTGAGGCCGCAACTTACTGCAGCCACGAGGAGACTTCAAAAAAAATCCCGGCCTGTGGGGCCGGGATTCTGATTATTCGTGTTCTGTCTGCTCAGAAGCCGAGCTGCTCGCGGAAGTCGCGGAACTCCAAATCACGCTCCGCCTTGGCGCGCAATGACCCGTCCTTCGCGAGGGCTTCCGTCAAATGCGTCTTCACACCTGCACCGTCGTTCAAACGGGCGCAGGCAATGGCCATCACGTAGCTAGCGACCGCGCTGTCGTCCTCGGTGTTCTCCAAGACCGTCTTCGCGCCAGCCGCATCCCCGTTCAGCAACTTGGCCAAGGCCACGTTCACGGTGTTCTCCCGGCCCATGTTGCTCAAAGCTGAACCGTAGTCTCCCTTTTGAATGAGGATGATGCCCTTGTTGAAGGCCACTTCAGGACCGGCTCCCGCCGCTTCGTTGAAGAGCTTCATGGCTCCGTCGATGTCGCCTTCCAAGCGCTTGATCGCACCGAGGTTGTTCAAGACCGCCTTGTCACGGGACACCGCAAGGGCGGCATTGAACTGCTCCTTTGCTTGGTTCATGCGCCCCATCTCCATCAAGCACCAGCCGGCGTTGTTGAAGCCACGGAAGTCATCGGCGTGCACGCGCGCTGCATTTTGGTAGATGACCAACTTGTCGTTCAAATCCTCGAACAACGTCGCCGCGAACAAAATTTCCTCCACCGTCAAGATGTCGGGGTTCGACATGCACAGCGTCATCAACTCTTCGTCGGTGTAGCCCTCCACGTCGTAGCTGACCACCAGCTTTGAACGGCGCAACTCGGGGAGGATGTTGTCTTCGATTTCCTTGTACGTCTTCGCGATGTTCCGGATTTCCTCCTCGCGCTTGTTTTTGTCCGTGTACATGCTCAGCACGCGCAGGATGAGATCCTTGTCCGCCATGCTCGAAGCGCTCACCAGCGACTTGAATCCTTCCCAGTCCTCGCCTTTCGGAACCAACTGGAAGAACGACTCGACGAGTTCGGTCTTGCGGCGCGAGAATTCACGGGCCATGGCTTCGGAAGCCGTCTCAGCACGCTCTGCTGCGAGGTTCTCGTTCAGCGAAATCTCCCCTTCCGGTGAAGCGTAAGCCTCGATGCGCGTACCCGTCAAGGTCACGCTGTCCGCCTCGAGCGACAATTCGATGAGGGCAATCAACTCCTTCCAGTCGTCATCGCGCAATTCCGACGAACGCACGATGGAGCGGTTGACCGCATAGTTCAGCGTGGCCTCCTGCGTGTAAGAAAGCACGCGCTCGAACTGGTCTGGCACCAAAATAAACCGGTCTTCGGGTTGCACCCAAAGCGGCGTGGTGATGACACCTGATCCCACCACGTAGGGTTCGAAAGTTGCTTCTTTGGAGCCCTTGCTTCCCGTGATGGCAATCGACAAGGTACCCGCATCTTCCATCGCCGCTTCGAACGGGATTTCAGCCGTGTACGTGAACGATTTGCCGTTCTCGAACGGAACCACGGTGAAGTTGCCTGCAGCATCCTCGCCTTGGAAGCCTTGGGTGGCAAACGAAGCCGAACCGCCTTCCCAAGTCAGGATCGGCGTGGCCTCCATTTTGACTTTTTTGGCGAAGT
>JALQTD010000215.1 GCA_023264155.1 Flavobacteriales bacterium
GAACTCGATGTTTTCTGCCGCCGAGAGCACAGGAATCAAATTGTACGCCTGAAAAACGAAACCGATGTGGTGCAAGCGGAATTGAATGAGGGCGTTTTCGTCCAGGGCATTCAAATCGGTGCCGTCCACGAACACGTCCCCTGACGTAGGGCGATCCAGCCCGCCGATCAGGTTCAACAAGGTGGTTTTGCCACTGCCCGATGGGCCGACCAACGCCGTGAATTCGCCCGGGGCGATGGCCAAATCCACGCCGTCCACTGCGCGCACTTGAACCGGACCTTGCTGGTAAACGCGGGACAACCCGCGGGTCGAAATGACCGGTGAAGGAGTTGATTCAGTCATGATTGAAACGGATCATTGGGAACGGATGGCGTCCATGGGTTTGAGTCGAATCGCGTGCAGGGCGGGAAACAGGGCAGCAATGAGGGAGGCGGCGACGACCATGACCAGGATTTGGACATAACCCGACGCATCCAACACGGGGAACACCCGCGTCGACAACCCGTACGCCTCCAAACTCTCCGCGTACATGCTCAAATCCAAGCCGTGGCTGCCGGTCCACGTGATGGTCGCCCACGCGATGAGCAGCCCGAGCGGCCCGCCCAGCGAGCCGATCATCACCGTTTCCAGCAAAATCATCCAGAACACCTTCACCCGCGTGAGGCCCACGGCCATCAGCACCCCGAGCTCGCGCGTTCGTTCCAGCACCGCCATCAGCATCGTATTCACAATGCCGAAGAGCAAGGCCAGCAGAATGATCGCGATGATGATGAGCACGTATTGGTCGTAGGATTCGGAAATCAGCCGCAGTTCCGGGGAAATCTCATTCCATGGGCGGACCAAATCCCCTTCCCACTCCGCCGCATATTCCGCCGCCATCCCCTTCACCGCCGCCAAATCCCGGGCGTACACGGCCACCTCGTGCCGCGCTTCGCCGATGCCGAGCAACCCCGCCATGGCGTCCGCGGGCAGGTAAATCTTCGCCCCCGCTTTCGCCGCGGCCCGCTCGCGGTAAATGCCGCTGACCCGCAAGGCCGTGGACACCATTTCGCCGTTTCGATCGGGCAACGTCACCACGATTTTGTTCCGGATGCCCACCTTCAGCCGTTCGGCCAAGCGGGCGCCGATGACCACCTGGTGCGGGCGGTCGGATGCGAACAGGTCGCCTTCCAAGATCCGCGCGTCCAGCTGCGTCACAGCGGACTCCGCCTCGGGATTGATGCCGACGACCATGCCCCCGGTGGTGAGCCGCGCGCTGGCAATCAGGCCCACGGCGGCCACGCGGGCGCTGTAAGCCTCGACCCGCGGGTCGGCCGCGAGCGCGGAGGTCAGTTGCGGGGTGGCGCGCAGGGTATCGGTGGCGTCGAATTGGTCTAAAAACCCTTCGCCATGGAACTGCACGTGCGAAACTTCTTGGCGCAACATGTCCTCGAGCTGCTGCTGGGTCATGCCCGTGAAGAATCCCACGATGAAGGTGCCGCCCCAAATCCCAAGGACCATCGAACCGATGACCACCAAACTCCGCACGGGGTTCCGCCAAATGTTGCGGTAGGCAATGGATAACAGCATCATGACCGGGAAGCTTTGAGGATGTCCAACCGCTTCAACACCCGCAGCGGATACAGGCCGACGAGGAGCGCCATGCCCAGGACCACTGCCGATTGCCGCAGGAAAATGAACGGCTCGATCATCACCGGCAAGATGGGTTCCAGCCCGTATTGCTCGTGCAGCTCCCGCAGGTCGCCCCGCAGCTGCACCGGGTGGGCATCGAACCACTCGAGAAAGGGCCACACGGCCAAATTGCCCAGTCCGACGCCCAGCAAGCCGAGCAGGGCGACTTCGAGGTACACCATCGCCGCGAGCGTGCCCCGGCCCGTGCCGACCGAAATCAGGATGCCGAACTCCTTCGCCCGCTCGCTCATCATCATGAGGACCGTGGAAAAGAGGCCGAAACCGATGATGAGGTAGAGGATGAACAGGATGATGTAATTGCCCGCGAGCTTCCCTTCGAGGGTCTGCTCCAAATCCGGCATCAGGTCGCTCCACAGCCGCGCCGCCCGACCGGGAAACAGCGCCGCCAAGCCCGCCTGCACCTCCTCGAGGTCCGCGGCAGGGTCCGCCATGCACACCACCCCGGTCGCCCGGCCTTCCATCCGGAAAACGTTTTGGGCCGACGAAAGCGTGATGTACACCAGCCGCTTGCTCAACTCGGGGTTGCCCAAATCCACCAAGCCCGTCACCCGGAACCGGCCGTACGCCGGCACCCCGTGGTAGCCTTGGCCGATGGTGAACAACGTGTCCCCCACCGCGAGGGACAGCTGATCCGCGAGCGCCCCGCCGACCAGCGCTTCCGCCAGCCCGTCCACCGGATCGGTCGGCTGCAAGTACGCGCCACCCGGCCGGATGCGGTCGGTGAACCGGTTCACGGCCTCCTCCGGAACGGGCTCGATGCCGATGACTTGAACCGGGGTGCTCCGGTCGCCGCTCGAAGCCAAGACGATGGCCTCCAGCCGAGGCATCACCGCTTGGGCCCCTTCAATCTCCCGGGCAGCACGCAACGCCTCCAGATCCAAGGCCAAGCTGTGGTCCGGCGTTGGCTCCTCGAGGTACAGCGAATCCTGCACTTGCACGTGGCCGGTGGAAAGGCGGGCCATGTCTTCGATCATCTTCCCGAAAACCCCGTAGGTGACGGCCTGCATGACGACGGCGAAGAACACAGCAAAGAAGGCCGAGCCCGCCGTGATGATGGTCCGGCGCTTGTTCC
>JALQTD010000216.1 GCA_023264155.1 Flavobacteriales bacterium
GATGCGCTCGTGCTCGTCCCAGCAGTTGCTGGCGATTTCGCGGAAGAAGCGGTCGCCTTGCATCATCCGGGCGAACCCCGGCCGTCCGGGCTCGAGGTGGATGAAGTTTCCGTAGCCAAACTTTTCAGTCCAGCGCGGGAGGGTGCCGGGGAGGATGTGGGTGTGGGTGTCGATTTTCAGCATGGCGGTCGTTGCGCGGGGCGCAATTTAGGGCAACGTCGCCTTGTGGACGCGGCGGAGGTCGAGGCGGTTGACCGGGTGCATCGTCCAGCCCTGGACTTCGTTCCGAACGAAATGGGTGACGCGGTCGTGGAACAGGGGGATGACCGGGAGTTCGTGGGCGACGATGCTGTCCATTTGGGCGTAGCGAGCGAGGCGGGTGGAATCGTCGGGCGCCGCGAGGGCCTCGGCGAAGAGCTGCTCGTAGCCGGCGTCTGCGAAGTGGGTGTAGTTGGGGCCGGCGGGGGCCAAATTCCGTTGGAGGAACAAGCCGAGGAAGTTCTCCGCATCGGGGTAGTCCGCGAGCCAGGACTTGCGGAACAGGAGGGCCTCTCCTTTCGCGACGCGCTCGCGTTGGGTGGCGGGCGAGAGGACGTCCACGGCGACCTGCAGGCCGAGGGCGGACCACTGGTGCTGCAGGGCGGCGCAGAGGTCGGCGTAATCCGAGGTGGTGCTGAGGGCGATGGGCGGGATGCCCGCGCCACCGGGGAAGCCCGCTTCGGCAAGGAGCGCCTGGGCCGCCGGCAGGTCGAAGGCGGGGGGCGCGTAGGCTGGGATGCCGGGCAGGGTTGGCGGGGTGAAGCGGTCGGTGGGCAACACGGCGCCGCGGCGGAGGTGGGTGGCGATGGCTGCGCGGTCGGTCGCCCAGGACAGGGCTTGGCGGACGCGCCGGTCGAGCAACGGGTGGCCTGCGCTTGTGGGCAACGCGGGGTCGACCAGCACGCCGATGTAGTCGGTCTTCAAGAACGGGATGGTGGCGAGTCGGATTTGGTCTGCATACGCGGGATTCAGCCCCCCTTCCGCCGTCAGCAACTCCTCCAAATACGCCGGGTGCAAGCCGCTCATGAAATCGTACCGCCCCTGGATCAGCCCCTGAAATTCGGCGCCCATGTCCGCCGCAAAATCGATGTGCACCGCCTCCAAATAGGGCAGCTGGCGGCCCGCCTCATCGCGCTCCCAGTACTGTTCATTCGGGTGCAGCACGCAAGCGACATCCTCCACCCACCAAGCCAACTTGAACGGCCCCGATCCCACCGGATGCGCCCGGAAATCGGCCCCGTAATGCGCCACGGCTTCCGGGGCCACGACATTCGCGTAGGCCGTGGCGAGCAAGCCGAGGAAGGGCGGGAACGGCGCCTTCAACCGGAACACCACCGTGTCCTGCCCGCGCGCCTGCATGCCCCCACCTGGGGCCGAGGCGTCCAACGGTTCCAGGATCCAGCCTCCCGCTGATGCGATGTTTGGGTCGCGCAGGCGGTTCAAGCTGTACACCACATCGGAAGCCACCACCCGCCGGCCTTCCGCCAAGCCGGGTACATCCGGGGCGGGTGCAAACCGGGCCTCTTCCCGCAGCACAAACCCCACCGTCCGGCCGCTGTCACCGACCCACCACGATTCCGCGATGGCGGGCTGAATGCTCAAATCACTCGCCAACTCGACCAGCCCGTCGAACAATTGGTCCACCACCCACATCGGCTCGAGCGTGCGGGCGTGCGCGGGATCCAAGGAACGCAGCCCAGCGCTCTCGTTGTAGCGAAACACCCCCGGGTGCTGATCGGGCGTGCGGTGACAGCCGATGAAAAGCAGCACCGCGCCGGCGCAGCAGGAAAGGAAAGGAAAGGTCTTCATGCGCGGTCACAAATTAACGGCATCCGTCCGTGAACCGGAGGGGGCGGCGGCGGGGTTGCGCCGTAAGTTTGTGGCATGAAAGCCCTGTGGTCGCTGAATCCCTATTTCTGGAAGTACCGTTGGCATTTCCTCGCAGGGGTGGTGTTCGTGGCGCTGACGAATGTGTTCGCAGTCTATGCGCCGGCCCTCATCGGCGAGGGGGTCAATGCGCTGAAGGATGTGGACGCGGCTTATTTGGCGCCGTTGAGGGAAGGCCAAACCGATGCCGTCCCTGCAGCCGAACCCATCCAAGTTCCGACCACGTTGCACCGGCTGTCCCTAGCGTTGCATTGGGCAGCCCCTCCGACCGCGCCCGAGGACTTTCAATCCCGCGACGACATCTGGCGCTTCGTGGGCTGGGTGGCCGGCTGGCAGGCCGTCCTGTATGTGCTGGCCTTCCTGATCAAGGGCCTTTTCCTGTTCATGACGCGCCAGACCATCATCGTGATGTCGCGCCACATCGAATTCGATCTCAAGGCGGCGATTTTTGACCAGTACCAGCGGCTCGACGCGGCCTTTTACCGGGAACAAAACACAGGGGACCTGATGAACCGCATTTCCGAGGACGTCTCACAAGTTCGCATGTACCTCGGCCCAGCAGTCATGTACACCTTGAATTTGGTCGTTCTCATCGCCATGGTCGTCACCGTGATGGCCTACATCGACGTGGAGCTGACCCTGTGGGCCTTGATGCCGCTCCCCCTCATGTCGGGTGGGATTTATTTGGTCAGTCGCCGCATCCAACGCCAAAGCAAGCGGGTCCAAGAACTCCAGAGCGCCTTATCCACCTTCGTGCAGCAGCACATTTCGGGCATCCGCATCATCAAGGCCTTTCGCAAAGAAGCGCACACTGCTGACCGTTTCGAGCGGCAATCT
>JALQTD010000217.1 GCA_023264155.1 Flavobacteriales bacterium
ACATTGGATTCGACTCTGATGATACTGTCAAACTATTTGACTTTGGCCTTGCAGTGAGGACATGTGATTATAAAGAGATGTCAGCCAGGGATGAAGACGAGGAGGAGGCTAAATTATGAAAGAGTAGGGAGTCGGAAAGAAAAGATAGTTCCTTTTCCCGGCTGACTGCCTGCGGAAATTTCTCCACCGTGTGCCTCGACCACTTCGCGGGCAATACTTAAGCCCAGTCCAGTGCCCCCGCGTTCACGCGAGCGACCCTTGTCCACGCGGTAAAAGCGTTCGAAGAGTCGTCCCAATTCTTCTTCGGCGATCCCCTGACCATCGTCCTCGATGGAGCAAACCACAAAGAATTCTCCTTTCTCTTTACGAGCCCGGACTTTGATTTCGCTGGCACCATCGGCGTGGAGTCGTCGGCCCCGCTGCTGTTCGAGGTGATGGACGTCCTGCCGGATGGTGCGTTCTTCAACCCGTCGCAGAGCGGGGTTCGTCAGGTGGACGTGTGCGGGCATTCGGGTTTTCAAGCGGGCCCGCATTGCCGCGTGATCGAGCGGGCCCGGGTGCCGTCGAACGGCTTGGCGCCGTGTTCGTTTTGTGCGCCGATTTGCCTCAACGCCGCCGGGGAGCGGGTGATGAAATCGTGCGATCCCACGGCCCGCGATACCGCGTGGTTTGTGATGCCGGCTTCGATGCAGTGGTATTACCGCCAGCACGGAGGCCAGTTGCCCCCGCTTCCTCCGTGGAATGCCACGTGTCGCGCGGACGAGCAGGAGGAGGTCATGGCGTGGCTCTATCCGTCGCCGGGCGAGGTGGTGCAGCGGACGCGCGATTTCGATGGGCGGTTGGGCGCCGTGGTCCTTGAGGTGGGCCACCGCGAGGCGGGGAGCGCGGTTTTTTGGTACGACAACGACCGCTTTTTAGGCCAAACCCAAGCCCCCCACCAGCTGCAAGTCCCGCTCGCCCCCGGTCCCCACCGGCTCTCCGCCGTCGACGGCAGCGGCAACGCCATTCACGTCCAAATCCACGTCACACCGGACCGGCCGCCAAGCTGAGGTCGTGATCGAGGAAGGCGACGTAAAAGGAGTGGGTGGTTTGGCGCACGCGCACGGGGATTTGGCCCCCTTCGGTGAGCAGCGCAAGCGGCGGCAGCTCCAGAATCTCGATGTCGTGGGCATAGTCCAAATCCGGGCCCAACGCCTTCCACGCCGCCTCCTTCACGTTCCACACCACGCACTGCAACTTCGGGTCCCCGGCCGTCCCCGCCAACTCCGATTCCGCAAAAATGCGCGGCGCCACCCGGGCGAGCTGCGGCCGCGGCCGCTCCACGTCGACGCCCAGCCGCTGACCCGCCGCCCCGACCGCTACCGCGGCCCACACGGCCCCACCCGGCAACTCGGCGTGGCTGATCGACACCGCGGCCCCTGCCATCTGCGGCGCACCCGAGTCCTCGTGCCGGATCTCGGCCCCTCCCCAGGCCTGCATCGCCGCGTCCACGGCGGCATGCTCCCGTTGCCTGCGCTCGCTCAACCCGTCCAGCGGCCGCTCCGGAAACCGGCGTTGCACCGCCGCCCAATCCACCCGCTCCGGCACGGTGGCCAGCTCCACCCGGAAGGGCAGTCGGTTCAAGCTCGGCAGCATCATGCGGCCAAGTTAATGCGGCCCGCCGTGAACCCACGCGGGACGAGGCTTGTTCCTTACCTTTGCAGCGTCTTTTCCATTTGAAATTCAATTGACAATGAGTGCACAAGCACCCACCACCGTCCTGCCTTACAAGGTGAAGGACATGAGTTTGGCCGATTGGGGCCGCAAAGAAATCCGCCTCGCTGAAGCGGAGATGCCCGGCCTCATGGCCTTGCGCGAGCAATACGGCGAATCGAAGCCGCTGAAAGGCGCGCGCATCGCGGGTTGCCTCCACATGACCATCCAAACCGCCGTCCTCATCGAGACCCTCGTGGAACTCGGAGCCGACGTCCGTTGGTCCTCGTGCAACATCTTCTCCACCCAGGACCACGCTGCCGCAGCCATTGCCGCTGCCGGCGTTCCGGTCTTC
Source organism: Flavobacteriales bacterium (assembly GCA_023264155.1). Classification (GTDB taxonomy): domain Bacteria; phylum Bacteroidota; class Bacteroidia; order Flavobacteriales_D; family Sanyastnellaceae; genus JALQTD01. The sequence continues at coordinate 2,048 of JALQTD010000217.1, forward strand.
GCTTGGAAGGGCTTGACCGAAGAGGAGTACGAGTGGTGCATAGAGCAGACGCTTCACTTCGGCGACGACCGCCAGCCGCTCAACATGATCCTCGACGACGGGGGCGACCTCACGAACGTGGTCCTCGACAACTACCCCGAGATGGCTGCGGGCATCAAGGGCATCAGCGAAGAGACGACGACGGGCGTGTTGCGCTTGTACGACCGCCAGAAGGCGGGCACGTTGCCGATGCCAGCCATCAACGTGAACGACAGCGTCACGAAGTCGAAGTTCGACAACAAGTACGGCTGCCGCGAATCAGCGGTCGACGCCATCCGCCGCGCCACCGACGTCATGATGGCCGGTAAGGTCGCTGTCGTGGGCGGTTACGGTGACGTGGGCAAAGGCAGTGCACAAGCGCTGCGCGCGCTGTCGGCCCAAGTGTGGGTCACGGAAATCGATCCGATTTGTGCTTTGCAAGCGAGGTGAAGCGCATGATCGACGCGGTCAAGGAGGCCGACATCGTGGTCACGGCCACGGGCAACAAGGACATCATCCGCGCCGAGCACTTCGAAGCGATGAAGGACAAAGTGATCGTTTGCAACATCGGCCACTTCGACAACGAAATCGACGTCGCCTGGTTGAACCAGCACCACGGCCACACGAAGGACACCATCAAGCCGCAGGTCGACCTGTACAACGTGAACGGCAACGACATCATCCTGCTCGCGG
>JALQTD010000218.1 GCA_023264155.1 Flavobacteriales bacterium
AAGGAGCCCAAATGCGCGTCCGAGAGTTGCACCACGCGCAGCCCACGCAGCCCCTGCCCGAGCCCTTTGATGCCGAGCCGGTGGCGCTCCACGCGGTAGGCGTATTTGCCCCAAGTCACGCCGTAGAGGAAGGAACCGAAGGCGAGGGCGGCCGTGCCTTGGCCGAGGTAGGAAAGGAAGGTGGCGCGGGGAATGGGGCGCACGGAGTGCGTGACCTGCTGGACGCTCCGGGTGAGGGCCCAGCGGATGTCCTCGACGAGTTGGAACGTGGAGAGGATCACCTTCGGGATGACCGTCACGATGAACAAAGCAGCGAGGAACGTGAACAGCTCCGGGTAGTGGAGGCGCCATTGCCGCCAAGTCAGGCTGTTGATGAGGAAGAGGACGTTGATGACCGCGATTTGGCCTATCCACAGCTTCCGCAAGAGGGGCCAAAACGCCGCATCGCCCCACGTCCGCGCCACCGAGCGATACGCCATCCATTCCACGAAAGCGATGACGGCCGACAGCACGGCGAACGTAATGAGCATGCGGGTAATCGATGGCATGGCGCAAAAATACGGCAGCGGCTCGCGCCTAAACGGTGAAAAAGTGACAAATCGCCCTCAACAGGCCGCCTCCCACTCCGCCACCGAACCGCCGGTTGCGAGCGGCGTGAGAACGTGTCCGAAGGCATGGACGGAACCGAGCTGCGGCTGCCCGTGCAACAGGTGCAAGTCGTGCGTGGTCAGCACGATGCCGATGCCCTGCTCGGCCAAGCCATTCAGGTGTTCGAACAGCAACGTCCGGGTGCGGGCGTCGAGGAAGGCGGTGGGCTCATCGAGGACGATCCACGGGGTCCGTTGCAGGAACGCTCGGGCGAGCATGACCCGTTGGCGCTGGCCGTCGGACAGCTCGGAAAGGCGCACTCCCCACCACCCGGCCTCGCCGAGCTGCTCAAGGGCCGCCCGGTGATCGCGCACGGTGCCGGGCATGAGCCCCAGGACTTCGCCAGCCGTCAGCCCCGAAGCCGAGGGGGGCGTGCTCGCTACGAAGGCCACCCGCTGCGCCCGTTCCCCCGCGTGCAAGGCATGCACGTCGTCCGGTCCGATGCGGACGCTGCCGGAAAGCGGGCGCTGCAAGCCCATCATGGTGCGCACAACGGTGCTCTTCCCCGCGCCATTGGGGCCGATGAATGCGTGCAATTTGCCGCAGGCCAAATCCATTTCACACACCGGCCCGACCGCCCGCCGGCCATACCCCGCTTGCACAGCCATCAACCGAAATGCCTCCTTCATGCCGCCCAGGTTTTGCGCAACAACACGTAGACCAGCAGCGGCCCCGCCAAAATGGACAGCACCGCATTCAACGGCCAAGCACCATCCGACCAGCGGACCACCCCGTCAGCCAACAGGGCCAACGCCGCCCCCGCCCACATGACCGTAGGCACCATCACCCGGTGGCTCCGCCCTTCCTGCGTCATTCGAACCAAATGGGGCGTGGCCACCCCCAGGAATGCAATCGGCCCACAAGCCGCTGTTGCCAACGCCGTCAAAGCCCCTGTCCACCAGACCACTCCGGTGCGCAAACGCCGCTCCGAGACCCCCATGCTCGTCGCTGTGGCCGCTCCCAACGTCCACGCGTCCAACACCTTCCAGTGGCGGAACGCCCATGCCCCCGCAGCCAATGCGAGCGCTGCGGTTGCCGCCGCCCCCACCCAGGTCGCCCGGCTGAACGTGCCCATGCCCCAGAACACAAATGCCTGCAAGGCCTCCTTCGTCGCCTCCACTTGGAGCACGGTGACCAGCGCCCCGACCACGTAGCCAAGCATGAGCCCGAACACCAACAGCGTCACTGGATTGGCATACCGGCTGCTGACCAGCCACAAAACGGCCATCACTGCAGCACTCCCCAGGAGCGCGCCCGAGAACGCCCCGGCCATGCCCCATCCCGTGATGCCTCCGAGCACGACCGCCGCCACGCCGAGGGTCGCACCCGACGAGATGCCCAAGACCGACGGGCCTGCGAGCGGGTTGTGAAACCACGTTTGCAAGAGGAGCCCGCCCAAAGCGAGGCCGGCACCTACCGCAGAGGCCAGCGCAACCCGCAGCCCACGCAACTCCCACAGGATGGTGCGACCGAGCACCTCCCCTTCCCAGGCCAGCCGCCACGCGTCGCCCACCTCTCCGAAGCGCAGGTGCGAAAGCACCAATGCACTCCACAACGCCACCCAAATCCAAGCCCGTCCTGTCATGGCACCTCAATCCATTCGAAGCACCCCGCTTCCGTGCCCGATCCGTGGAACAGGTCAACAAGGTCGCGGAGCAGCAGGTCGGGGGCAGCGACTAGTTGGCCAAAATAATCGCAGGTGCGGGTGTTGGCGGCAAAAATGGCTCCGTGATTTGGGCGCAACTCCGCGTAAATCGGATGGGCGGCCGCCACCTCCGCCCAGGTCAGCGAATCCGCGTCGTGCCAAACCACTCCCCACGTGTCCACCTCCGCATTCAGCAGCATCAACTGCTCAAAATCAACCGGGACCGAGCCCTCCCTCCGGTCATCCGCGAATGCGTACTCAATCCCCGCATCCGCTAGCAATTGCGCGATGAAACTCGTTCCTGAGGGTGCCCAAAACGCGTCGCCGTCCAAACTGCCCGTGAACACACGCCAACTCCGCTGCCGCGCGCCCGCACGAAGCGCCTCGTACCGGCGCTCCACCGCCTCGAACGCCGCATCAGCTTCCTCCTCCATGCCCACCATCCAACCGAA
>JALQTD010000219.1 GCA_023264155.1 Flavobacteriales bacterium
CCAGCGGCAGCGCCTGCAACTTCAACGCAGCGGCGACCGACGACGACGGATCGTGCACCTTCGCTCAGGCCGGATACGACTGCTCGGGCGCGTGCTTGTTCGATGCCGATGGCGACGGGGTCTGCGACCAATGGGAAGTGGCCGGTTGCCAGGACGAAGCAGCTTGCAACTACGACGGTGACGCCACCGACGCCGGCTACTGCCACTACGCCGAGGACGGGTACTCGTGTGACGGCGAGTGCGTGAACGATGCCGATAGCGATGGTGTGTGCGACGCCTTCGAAGTGGCCGGCTGCACCAACGGCAGCGCCTGCAACTTCAATGCGGCGGCAACCGACGACGACGGATCTTGTTCCTATGCCGAATACGGCTACGACTGCACGGGCAACTGCCTCTTCGACGCGGACGAGGATGGCGTGTGTGACCAATGGGAAGTCACAGGATGCCAAGACGAAGCCGCGTGCAACTACGACGGCAACGCGACCAATGCAGGCCAGTGCACCTACCCTGCTTCAGGTGAGGATTGCGCGGGCAACTGCCTGAACGATGCCGACGAAGACGGGGTCTGTGACGCCGATGAACTGGCCGGATGTTCGGACGAAACCGCGCTCAACTATGTGGCGTACGCGACGGACGAAGCCCTCTGCATCTACGAATCCGACTTTGTCAACAATTGCCCGACGGACTTGTCGGGGGATGGCGAGATCAACACCGCCGACCTCCTCCTCCTGCTTGCGGGATTGGGGTACTCGTGTGAGGAGTTCTACGGCTTCCCCGAGTGAGGTCCGTGAACGATTGATGGAACACCCTCCTTGCGGTTGCTCGGGCGATCGCGAGGGGGGTGTTTTGATGAGGGGCGGAACGGTCAATTGGAATTTGGCGGGAATTTCCGACATTCGGCGGCATGAAAAAGCTCCTCCTGATTTTGTTGGCCCTCATGGCGGTGGGCGTAGGTTACCTCGGCACCCAAGGGCTCTTCCGGTCGGTTGAAGTCCTGCAAGGCGAGCAAGGCGGGTTCATCTTGCTCGGCAAGGACCACATGGGCCCTTATCAGGAGGTGGGCGCAGTTTTTGCTGAATTCTACGAGCTTTATCCCGATGGGGATTTTGCGGGCATCTACTACGATGATCCGGACGAGGTGCCGGAGGATTCGTTGCGCGCGTTCGTGGGCATCAAGGTTTCGGCGTCGGAGGGTTTGGGCCAAATCGCCAAGCACCCCAACATGCGCCTCGTCACCGTCGACCGCCGTCCCTCCCACTACATCGACTGGGAGGCCAGCATGGGGAGCATGGTCGGGATGATCATCGGCACCGTCAAATGCTATCCCGCGCTCGGGGAGGCGTGCGAAGCCACCGGCTGGTCGGGCGAGGAGGTGATTGCATTTGAAGAGTACACCGACGAAGGCATCCGCTTCGTCATGCAGTACTGACCGCTGTTCAGATCGGCAAGCGCGCCAAGTGGGCGGAACGGTCATTGAGGCCATATCCTACCCGCCAATGCCCTTCGGGGTCGCGCTCTAGGCCGGAAAAGTAGGTGCAGCTCAATAAGTGCGGGTTGCGTTTGGGGTGCAGGCCAAGCAGGCCGAGCGGGGAGTGCGCCCAAGGGCCTCCTTCGCGCCGCAAGTCCCCGAATCCCCCCGGTACCCGGCCGAAGCTCCACAGCTCGCCGACGTACCACCGCTTGCGCCAAATCCGCCCGCGCCGGTGGGCCATGAAGTACCAACGCCCTTCCCACGGAACGGGCTGGGTTCCGATGGAACGCCACATGGGATTTGGCCCCTCCCCTTGCGGCCCCATGCGCTCAAACCGCCCCACCTCCTCCGTCTCCCGCAGAAAGATCGGCCCTGGGTCCCACCCGTAAAACGCGTGCAGCCGGCCGCCATCCTCAAAAAATCCCCAGTTCTTCTCCACGAGCCGCCTCCCCGTCAACTTCACCTCCACCGGCGCCCCCGCCTCCGGAAAAAGCGGCGCGTAATAAAGCCGGTTCTCCACCGCTTCCCACCCCGTATTGAACGTCACCCCCAGCCCCTTGCCCCACCGCCACAACTTCGGGTCCGCCACCACGTCCACCCCTTCAAAAGCAGGCAGCGCCCGCAACGGCATCGCCCCCACCCCAGGGGCCTGCCACATCCCCTCAAACGGCCCCTGCCAACTCGCGCCCTCCCGCCACGCCCAAACCTCCCCACAAAAAGAAGGGTTGATCACCACGTTCCCACGCCGCGCCATCGGCACCTCCTCACCGCGCAGGAACCCCAGCATCACGGCACAATCCGCCCCGAAGCCTCGCCGAACCCGATGACGGGCAGTCCCGGCCGCGAAGCCCGACCCGTGAGCCGCACCGTGTCGCCGTCCTGGATGAACTTGCGCTCCGTCCAGTCCGGCATGGCCACGGGATTTGCCCCGCGCCACGTAATCTCCAACATCGACCCAAACTGCCCCTCGTCCGGGCCCGAGATCGTCCCGCTCGCCAGCACATCGCCGGCCCGCATGTTGCAGCCGTTCACCGTGTGGTGCGCCAGCTGCTGCGCCATGTTCCAATACAAGTACTTCAGGTTCGACTCGCACACCACCTTTGACGCGCCGCCATCGGTGACGATCTCTACCGACAGCCCCACATCGAAATGCCCCGGGCCGGGAACTTCGAGGTACGGCAGCACGGGCGGATCCTGATCCGGACCACTGACCCGATACGGCTCGAGCGCGTCGAGGGTCACGACCCA
>JALQTD010000021.1 GCA_023264155.1 Flavobacteriales bacterium
GTTGCCTGCGCAATCGCACGCGCCCTCAGGAAGTGGGTTGCACCCGCAATCGTAAATCGGACCTGGGCCTTGGCACACCCCGCACACGTCGAGCGTGCCGTCGCAGGGGTCGCCGCCGTTGTCATCGCAAATGCCGTCGCCGTCCGCGTCCGTCTCGCACGTGCCGTTGCAGACCCCGATGGCGTCCGGCGTACCGACGCAGTCGTCGATGTCGTCGCAGATGCCGTCGCCGTCGTAGTCCGGGCCGTCGTTGTTTTCATCCCAGTAACCACCGGATTCGGGGGTGACGTCGGGGACCTCGTAGTAGTCGCCGTTGCCGAAGTTGTAAGCGCAGTCGTCGCAGCCGTCGCCGTCGTGATCGAGGCATACCGACGCGTCGTAGTCATCGAGGTCGAGCGAGATCTCGCGCACCACGATGTAGTAGTCTCCGGAGGCGATGGTCAAAGTGTCGACGAGGCTGGTCAGGGAATCTACGGACGGGATTTGGTCCGTTTGATACCAGTAAATCGGCTCACCTGCGGCATAGCCAAAGATGCCATCGTACGCATTGAATTGCTCCGACACATCGCTGCCCACGCCATTGTGCCAAGCCGTGTAGCGAACGAACAAGCCCTGGGTGGGGTCCGCATCGAGGACATCCTTGATCCGGCGGCCCATGCCGCACACCGTGTCGGGGTTCAAGGTCTCATCTTCAGGCACGATGATGCCCACGAAATCCCCTGCGCAGCTGAGGTAGTTCGAACTCGCAGCCAAGCTGTCTTTCGCCTCGATGGCGTGGATAACAGGAGTTCCATCCACGGGACGAATGTGCTCGGTCACCAAGAGGATCTCCGGCACCCCATCGCCGTCGCTGTCGTGGTCGCCAGCGTCAATGGTGTCCAAGCGGTAGGTCACGCCGTTGTGCAACCAGGTGTTGGCTCCCAGTACGCTGCCCGTGGGATCGAAGTTGCCCGAGGCGTCGGTCACGAATCCTTCCAGGTCGCGCCAGTAGCCCGCGCCGGGCACACCCGTGTTCACCCACAAGAATCGAATGCTATCCAGGCGCTGATTTGAGCCCTCGTTCCATACTTCAAGCCGGTAATCCGCTAGGCTGTCAGCTGCGGCCGGGTCATAAGCGGGGTCTGTCAAAGCTGCTACCCAGTCGAAATTCGGACCATCGCGGAGGGGATCGAAGGTGCCGCTGGCACAATCGTCGCACCCGTCGAGATCGACGTCTGCACACCGCAGGGAGTCCAAAGGCGCAATGTCGTTCACATCGAGCACCCCGTCGTTGTCGTCATCCAAATCGCCTTTGTCACACAGGCCATCTCCATCGAAATCGGCCCCGTCGTTGGAAGGATCGGCTCCGAGGCCTTGGGAACAATCGTCGCAGAGGTCGGCATCGGCATCCGCACAGAGCAAGCTGTCGCGCGTGGCATCCACGGCTCCGCTTACCCCCAAGGGGAAGTCCACCGCATTGAGCACCCCGTCATTGTCGCGGTCCGGGTCGGTTTCATCGCAAATTCCGTCCCCATCGAAGTCCGTCTCCCCGTCATCGGTGGTGCTGGCGAACCCGCCCACGAACTGGTCATCCAAGTTGGGCAGGCGCAGGGAATCCAAATCCCCCCAAGCCGCAGCGAAGTCCGCATCCGTCAATTGATCGCCCGTCCACTCGCCATAGCGCGACTCGAAAAATATTTTCCAATGCAGGCGGCAGTCGTTGCACCCGTCACCGTCCAAATCTTGGCAATGCGACGGGTTCTTTGGCGAATCATCCTGCGCATCCACCACCCCGTCGTTGTCGTCATCGGGGTCGCCGCTGTCGCACAACCCGTCCTGATCGAAGTCCGGCCCGTCGTTTCGGGGTTGAGCAAAACCGTCCCAACCGCTGAGTTCGGGACGAATGGCGACGGTCAACGCATCCGCGTCGAAGTCACCGTCCCCGTGGGCAGCCCACCACGCGTCGAAGGCGTACGTGCAATCGTCGCAGCCATCGCCGTCCAAATCTCCGCACTCCCGGGGGTTCATGGTGTCGGCTCCCATCGCGGTCTCAACCGCGTTGCTCCGTCCGTCGTTGTCGGTGTCCAGTTCGGAGGCCGACGCATCGCACAAGCCGTCGCCGTCGTAATCCAAAGCGTTGTCGCAATCATCGCACCCGTCGTTGTTCTTATCACCGCAAAGGGCAGCATTGAACGGGAACGAGTCGTTGGCGTCTTCGATGCCGTCGTTGTCATCGTCGGTGTCCCCGTAATCGCACAAGCCATCCCCGTCGGAATCCTGGCCGTCGTTCATAGGGTCATAGCTCCCGCTTGCACAGTCGTTGCACTTGTCGTTGTCGTCATCACTGCAGAAATCCGCTTTTTCTGCGGGGATGTAGGACACCACTTGCGGGCTATCCAGCGTGGAGGGGCCGTCGGCTTCCAAGCGATCAGCGGGGCAACCGGCCGAGTTGGATAGGTTGAAGTTTTCATAGCGGCCCTGACGGACGAGGATGCTTTGGGCATCGCTCATGTATTGTTCGAGGCTCGTGGCCAATTCGCCGCCGGACACCTCCTCGAACGAAACGAGGATGGGGTCTACAATGCCGTCGATTTCAGCGTCAATGACAATGTTGCCGTTTTCTCCCTCGAACCGGTCGGCCCACCGACGGACTTCCACCCCGCGCAAGCCGAAGAGCCGCGCTTCCATGACGATGGGGTCGAACGTGGTCGCGGCACCCATGAATTCCGCATCAGGGTCGTAGCGGTAAACACCGGTCGAATTCAATTCGTAGGTGCTTTCTGGGGCGTAGTCCAGCGAAGCGGTACCGAGGTTGTAGGAGCGGTCCAGCCCGATTTGACCGATGTTCTTCGCGATGCTCCACGACGGAGTTTTCAATCCCGGGAAGCCGTAGTGGCAGGTTTTGCATTTGGTCCGCGTCTTGCACTTGACACCAAACCAGCTGAGCACTGTGCACCCAAACTTCTCAATGGCGTAGGCCGCGCACGACCCCAAGCTTTCTGCAAATTCGCCGATGCTACCGACGCATGGGAAGTCGAATCCAAAACTCGGGATGATGGTCACGCCCTCGATTCCCGCATCGAAGTTGAACAACTTGAGGTACAGGCTGTCCGCGAAAATGTCCTCCCCCGACACGTCAATGGGGTCCTCCACGATGGTGATGGTGGGATGAAGCTCGACACGGTGATCGTCGCACTGGGTTTGAAGTTGAAACTCCTCGTTCAAGCCCAACGTGATGAACGTCGTATCCTGCAGGACCGTTCCATCTTGCAACACCACATCCCTTGCGATGGCGTTGCCCAGGCTATCCTTGAATGCCAGGCTCACTTGAACCTCCGGCGCATAGTCCAGCTCAAATGCATTGGAGATGGAAAACTTGTTCTCGACATCGAACAGGTTGTATTCCATCCAAATATCCAGCAAGCGCAGGTCGCTGAGGTTCGCTAGGCCCCAGTTCGCAAAGTTGATGATCGAGTTGTTGATCGAAGGCGGAGTCGACCCGACACTTTCCGTTGCGCAATTCACCGTATTCACGGCACCCACGACGGAGTCCAAAAAGTCCAAGCTACCAGTCGACAATTTCCAGATGCTGATGCGCCCACCTTCATCCGTCAAACCAGCCAATTGCAGCAGGGTGTTGTCCTCGCTTTTCCGCATGTCAATCGCCGCAAGGGAGAGGCACTGTGGAGTGGGAAAGATGGGCAGGGGACAGTAATTCTCCAGTACTGCTTCAAATGTATCGAAGTAGTTGTGGCGGAGTTCGAACCAGCTCGTGTTGTTGGTCGTCAGCGCATGCAGGCCAAAATCCGCCCCGATTTCAGGAACCGATAGCAGGTCGCTCTGCGGGTTGCGCAGGGTCATACTGAAGCCATAAAAGTCGTTCAAATCCAATTGCGGCGCCGTCGTGAACCAGGGCGTAGTGGAAGGCGCGAACGGCATGAAACCGGGAACATCCAGCCCCGTTGCGCTGCTGAATTGTTGCGACAACTCAACGGAATTGCCAAGCAATGATGTGGGTGAACCAGAAGGTATAAGTCCCGTGAACACATCCGGCAATGTGGGGGTGCAAAAGAGCATCCAAGCGGGGACCTTCTTCGACTTGGGCTTGGTGCCACGCTTCGTGAGCCTTCCGGATGTCTTTGTTTGCTGGGTGCGATTGTTGCGATTCGAACTGCCCGAAGGGATTTTTATCATGGTGTCCAAGGAACCGATCAAGGGCATTTGGTTCATACACAAGTTCGAATAATAGATGGAATCACCGGCCTCGTCTTCGTAGAAGTAAAATGCTGGCGAGCCCGCCAGCTCAAAATTTTCCTGTGAATAAGGCCCTACCTGGAACGTCATGTCAGGATACTCCCACTGATCGAAGGACGCACCCGGAACCTCCGGCGCAAATGACCAAGTCAGGTCCCAGTCGGGCTCAACGAAACAGTTCATGAGCTGAACAGCTCCGTCGATGGGACTCGGAGATGCCGAAAAGAACAAATTAGGCATCTCCGAATTGATGTCCGTGGCCACATCGTTCAGGGCCTCCTCCAAGGCGGATGCTGCCAAGTTTTGCACTCCCGTCGCAGCGGACATTAGATTATGATTCATAGCGCTCAGCTCAGGTCGCGCGATCATGCCGAGTCCCCCGTAAAAGCCATCAGGTGCCGCTCGCAGAACGGTCCACTCGTCGTGGATGTTGAAATCCACCAATCGGTAATCCCAGCTGCTGTTGTTCGTGAAAGGCCCGAGGTAAATATCGAGCCCTACCTCCGCTCCAACTCCGAACGCATTCTCAATGGATTTTTCAAGGTTTGGCGTGACCAATTCAATGAAGCGCGAAACATCCGATTGCAGGTCAGCCTTCGGGCGCCCTTCGATTTCAATGGTGACCAGGTCTCCGCGGTTATAGGCCGGAATCTTCACGCGCAAGTCAAACGGGTAGTCCACGCGCACTTCCGAGTCCTCCACGTGGGTACGGGCGAGCAGCTTCACCCCCGCATAAGCATTCGCCACCGTTTCGATGCCCCAGGTTCCCAGCGACCAATTCGGTCCACCGATGGGACTCAAGTCAATCCCCGGCAAGGAGAAGGTGAAACCGAGGTTGGGCAGTCCGTAACTGCTGGGACTTTGGCCATCAAGCCCATAGGATTCAAGCGCTGCCGCCGAAAAATCCGTATTCCCGGACAAGCTGAAGTTGATGGCTTCGTTGACGATGATGTTGTCCGCATCGATGGAACCGTCGCCGTACATGGCCTCTTGACCTTGGATGACAAAGTCGAGGGTATCTACCTGTTGGCCGTGAGCGTGTGTTGCCAGGGCCAAACCTGCTAGCAGCGCTAATTTCGAGGTACGTTTCATGGCTTAGCGCTTTGCGGGGTTGATTTGGCTTTGGTCCAAATAGTAGCTCATCTCCTTCTCACACATCTCCGCGAACTGCGCCGGCCAGTGGCTCACCACCTTGATCATGCGCACGCCACCGCCTTCCACCGGCTCGGCGTGGATCATCTGCCACTGCACCCAGCCCTCGCCGTCCTGAACGAACCGGTACTTAACGAGGTAGTATTGATCGCCCGCCGCCGTGGTCGTCGTCGTGATAGAAATCGGAGTCTTCTCGTCGGAGTATTCTGCACCGTGGTATTCGTTGATGGCCACGTCCTCCGCCCATTGGTCAGGGTGGCTGTAAGCATCGTCCAGTTCCGCTTGCACGGCCTCGAACGTCAGCATGCTCATGCGGCGCAGCGGATCAACGTAGCCGGGCAGGTCCAAACTCACCTGGAACAACGGCAACACGGGAAAACGCACCGGGAGCTGCGCCTCCTTTGTCGCCGCCTCGCGGTCGTGATCGGCGAAGGTGGGCACCTTGCCGAACTCGTAGGCGTATTTCCCCTCTTGCCCCGAAGACGGTTGCCCGCCTTGTTGAACAGAGGCCGGACGGACGGGCTGCAAGGGGGTGCGGACTTGGGCGGCGGCGGGCAGCGAGTAGCACAAGCACGCGCACGCGAGGATGTTGAGCAAACGTTTCATTCAGTCGACCAATAGATGGAATTACAAGATGAAAAACAATCTCCACACGACCAACAACAACTATGTGAACTATGTGAACCCCTTGAAAATCAGCAGTTTGCAACACGTTTTAGGCATTCAATCTGCACAGGCTGTGACAAATTGAATACCCGTATCCGGATGCCTTGTGAACCAGCCGGAAACAAAAAACAGCCCGCTCGGATGAATTTTGTGTGAACCCATGCATCAGCCACCGGTTGCTGCGTTACTTTCGCCGCGAATTCTGACCGACATGAACGTCCTTTTCATCATGTATCCGTGGGAGGCCATCACGCCCGCATCGGATAGCACGTTGCGGATGATCCACGAATGTGCCATCCGCGGCCACCGTTTGGCCTTGACCACGGCTCCCAACCTCACTATCCGGGACTCCACGACCATGGCATTTTGCCGCATGTTCGACCCCGCAGTGAAGCCCTCGAAAACCATCGAGACGTTCTACAAGCAGGCCAAATTCAAAGAGCAAATGCTCCCCCTCGCCGGCTTCGACGTCATCTTCATGCGCGCCAACCCGCCGCTGGACGCCACGGTGCTGAACTTCCTCGACTCCGTCAAGGATGACGTCCTGGTCGTCAACAACGTCCTCGGACTCCGCGAAGCGAACAACAAGCTGTACACCGCGGCCATGAACGGCCCGGGTGCCGAAATCACCCCGCGCACGTGGGTGAGCAAAAACAAGGAGTACCTGCAACGGGTCATCCGCGAAAACACCTCGCAGAAGATGATCATGAAGCCCCTGAACGGCTTCGGCGGCAGCGGCGTCATCGTCATCGAAAAAACCGCGACCCAAAACATCAACTCCCTCCTCGATTTCTACATCTCGGGAAAAGGCAACGAATCCAACTACGTCATCATCCAAGATTACGTGGAAGGCGCCGACCAGGGCGATGTGCGGGTGCTCATGCTCCACGGCGAGCCGATCGGCGCGATGCGTCGGGTGCCCGCTGAAGGCGAAGCCCGCTCGAACGTCCACGCAGGAGGCAAGGCCGTCAAGCACGTGCTGACCGCCGAGGAGAAACGCGTATGCAAACTGCTCGGCCCCAAGCTCGTCAAGGACGGGCTGTTCTTCGTCGGCATCGATTTGATCGGGGAGAAACTGATTGAGGTGAACGTATTGAGCCCAGGCGGCATCGTCAACATCAACCGCTTGAACAAGGTGAAGCTGCAGAAGCGCATCATCGATTGGGCGGAAGACATGGTGCGCCAGCAGTCCTGGAGCCGCGAGCGCCGGGTAGCCTTGCGCAAAACCGTGGACGAAGCGTGAGCAAGCCGCTTCAACTGACCAGCGCCGAGATCATCGAACGGATCCGGGCAGGTCGCGATTTTGAAGCGGAAGCCACCGACACCGGACTCCGCATCCGCATCACAGACTACGTGCCTTTCGTGTGCACTGCCATCCACGCGGGCGGGCGGATGCGGCACGAGTTGCAGCTGAAGTGCGCCCTCGACGAGTTCGACCGGTGGCAGGAGGAAGACCCGGACACGGACACCTTCATTGCCCCCTTGCCCATTACCGTGGTCGGCACGGATTCCCGGTATGCCTACGATTTGAACCGGGCGCCGGGCGAAGCCATTTTCGACGAGGCCTGGGGCCGCAAGGTGTGGAGCCGGCCCTTGAACCGGGAGGAGCGGCAGCGCTCCCTCGCGCGCCACAAGCGGTTTTACGAGGTCATGGCGGCGTTGGTCGGTGAAATTGAGCGGCGCTTCGGCGGCTGCGTGGTATACGACATCCACAGCTACAATTGGAAGCGTTGGGACCGCGAAGTGCCCACCTTCAACATTGGTTCTGAACGCATTCAGGCCAAATGGCAATCCGAAGTCACCGCCTTCGCCGCCCTCCTTTCCGCCGAAGAACTCCCCCACGACATCGACACCGCCTGCGGCATCAACGATGTCTTCATGGGACGGGGATACAATTTGGCCTTCCTCTCAGAACGGTTTGACAACACCCTCGTGCTGGCGACCGAAGTGAAGAAGGTGTACTGCGACGAAGAAACCGGCGAACGGTACCCCGCCATCACCCGGGCGCTGCAGCAGGTGTTCAAGCACGCCATCGTCGCCCACGCTTGGGCCTTTGCTAAGCGGCACACCCGGTATTCCAGCCCAGAGGCCGCCCGCCTGCTCTCGTCCGAACCGTCGGCAGACGTACTCCTCGTCGATGAGGAACTTTACAAGCTCGTCCGCGGCTTCGAAGTCCTCAACCACGTGAACCCCATCAACGTGGAGCGGGAGCGTCGCGCGTTCTTCGCCTCGAAGGGCGCCACCAACCCGCAATTTGCCTACCGGCCGTTGCAATTGGAGCCTTTTGAACTCAAGCGGCAGTTGCTGCGGATTCCGGTGGAACGGATCGAGGACGACAGCATCCGCAAGCTTTACGAGGCCACGATCAGTGCGTATTTGGACAAGGTGGATCTGCTGGCGACCCTCGGTACGCCCAATTTCCTTTACAATTCCCTGCGCTACTACGGTGCTCCTTCCGATCAGGACTTGAAAAACGCGGAATACCTGCTGCACCTGCCCGAAGTGGAGGAAGAGGTGCGGCCGGAAAAGCGCGTCGGCACGGACGTGGCCCAGCAAGCCTTTCTCGACGGCATGGCCGCCTACGGGTTCAAAGGCAAGGTCCAAGTCACGTCGCGCATCGTGGCCGACGCCATGGTCAACAACGCCGAACGCAAGGTGCTGTTGAAAAAGGGCGCAACCTTCCGGCCGAAGGAGTTGCGCTACCTCGTGCACCACGAAATCGGCGTGCACATGGTGACCACGATGAACGCAGCCGAACAGCCCTTGAAGCTCCTCCGCATCGGCACGCGGGTGAGCACGCGGACGCAAGAAGGGCTCGCGGTGCTTGCTGAATACCTCAGCGGCAACACCACGTTGCGCCGGTTAAAAGAACTGGCTTACCGCGTCATCGCCGTGAACCACATGGTCAGCGGAGCCGATTTCGTGGAGACCTACCGGCATTTGACCCACGAACTCGACCTCGAAGCCCACGCGGCGTTTTCGCTCACGACTCGGGTGTACCGCGGCGGTGGGCTGACGAAGGACTACCTGTACTTGCAGGGTTTGCGCGAGGTGTTTGAATTGTGGCGGGCCGAGGAGGATTTGAGCCCCTTGCTTTTGGGCAAATGCTCGATGGAATTCTACGACACGCTGCAGGAGATGATGCAAAGGGGGTTGCTGAAGGAGCCCAAATACATGCCGCTCCCGTTCACCGACCCCAGCCCCGAACGCAACAACCCGCTTTTCGACTACATCGTCACCGGCATCCGCTGATCACGCCTTGCGCGCTCGGGCCCCGTCCCACGCAAGCACGGCAATCAATGCGCCCCATTCCACCACCTCCCACGGAACGCCCTCCCACCGGGGCGCGTAATCGCCGTAACTAAGCAGGACCAACCCGGCCGCTGCGAAGGGCCAGCGCCAGCCCGTGAACAGCCCGAGCGGCACGAGGTACATCGCGTACCACGGGTGCACCGTGGTGGCGCACGCCAGCCACAGCCCCCAGCCCGCCGCCCACCGCTGCGCCAAGCTCCACCGCGCCCGCGTGGCGGACCACAGCACCCCCATGGCGCCCAGCCCCGTCATGGCCGGCCCCAACCAACGGATCGGGTTGTGCACCGTCCAGTGCATGATCGCATTCCGGACCGCGTAATAAGGCCCCGCGTTGAACTCGAACCGGTCGAGGAACAGGCGCATGCTCGGCCACGCCAAGGCCGCGAACGCAACCGCCAAACCGCCCACGAGCAGCCACCCCGCCCCTTCGCTGCGCCAATGTGCGCGCCGCCGCCACGCCCACGCCGGCAACGCCAGCACCGGCAACCACTTGATGGCCACGGTCGCGGCCGCCCAGCCCAGCGCCCCGCGCGGCCTCGCCGGCCAAGCCAGCGCCGCCATCACCCCGGCCGCCACCACCCAGCCTTCGAGGTGCCCGTTGCCGACCGCTTCGAAGAGGACCAGCGGGTGGAAGGCGTAGGCCGCGGCCAGCCGCTCGGAACGGCCTGCGCGCTGCAGCAGCCGCATCAGTCCCGCCACCACCGCGACGTCGAGCAGGGCTTGGACGAGTTGAAACAGCCGCCACCAGGCGAGGGGGCTCCGGATGCCCGCCCACCAGGGCAGGGCGAAAACGAGTTGCGCAGCAGGCGGGTAGACGCCGGGGTATTGCGCGCTGTTCATTTGGCCCACCATCCAGTCTGCATGCGGGTTCCAGGCCAAATCCACCTCCGCAGCATCCGCCGGCACCACCCACGTCGGCCACTCCCCCTGCGACAAAACCCAACCGTCCCACGCATAGCGCACCCAGTCCTCGCTCAACTGCGGCGGCGCCTCCACGGCCACCGCCGCCAACCGCATCACCGCCGCGGCCCCCAGCAACGCCCACCGCGCCTCAGGCCCCCAGCGCACCCAAGCCATCGCCAACGTACCCAGCCCCGCCATCACCGCCCAAATCGGCCACACCTCCACCCGCGGCAGGGCGAGCGCCCATCCGAACGCTCCGGCCGCAGCAATCACGGCTGCTGCCCACATGACGCCCCTCATCCGCGCACCGCCATGGCCGCCACCCAGCCGTACCCTCCGGCCAGCAGCGCGTGATACGGCATCAACCCCCACTCGCCCGTGCAGGCGCCCAACGCCAACCCACCCGTGAAATACAACGCCCACCCGATTTCAGCCGGCCACGAACGCCGACCGGTCCGGTCCACGGCGCCCCCTTTCGGCGTCCGCACAAAGCCCCCGGGTCGGCCAACCCATCCCAGCCACACCGCCCGCGCATTCCGCCACGTCATTCCCGTTCCGAGGAGCAGCATGCTCAACATGCGCGGCGCAAACGCCCCCTGGCGCCCCCTGCGCCTGTGCGCTTCAAAATACAGCGCCACCAACACCACCAGCGCCGCTGCGAACACGGCGCCTGTCGGCAGCACCCACCCGAAGCCCCCCGTGGTGGACTCGAGGGCCACCAGCGGCACCGAGGCCGTCGTCATCACCCAAACCGGTACGTGGATTGAACTCGAAAACAGCTGCCCCAAGCCCTGCCGCCGGCGCTGGCCCCTTGCTTCGGCAAGCAGCGTTTGCGCGTGCTTCCGGGCGCAGCCGGCGCCACCCGACGTCCAGCGGTGCTGCTGGCTTGCGTAGGCCGAAAAGGCCGTGGGCAACTCCGCGGGCGCTTCGACGTGATCGAGGTAGCGGATGCCCCAGCCCTTGAAATGGGCCCGGACGCTCAGGTCCAAATCTTCCGCCAGCGTATCCGCGCACCACCCCCCTGCATCGGCGATGGCTGCGCGCCGCCAAAGTCCCGCCGTCCCATTGAACGCCGCCCAGCCCCCCATGTCGGAGCGCGCCTGCTGTTCCACCGTGAAATGCGCGTCGAGGTTGAAGGCCTGCACCCGTGTCAAGGCGCTTTCGCCCGCGTTCAAATGCGCCCACCGCCCTTGAACCGCAGCCAGCTGCGGGTCGGCGTTCAGGGCCTTGCCCGCCCGCTTCAGGAAATCCGAGGGCGGGACGAAGTCGGCGTCGAAAATGGCGACCCATTCCGCCTCGGGCGCAGCGTCCAGCCCGGCCTTCAGGGCCCCCGCTTTGAATCCGGCGCGGTTTGCACGGCGCAGGTGATGCCAGTGTTCTGCAGGGTGATCGGCGAGCCACTGGCGAACCTGGTCGGGGGTGCTGTCGGTGCTGTCGTCGAGGATTTGGACCGTCAGCGGCCCGTCCCATTCGAGGCGCGCGACGGCATCGAGGAGGCGGGTCACCACGGCTTCTTCGTTGTAAAGGGGCAGCTGGACCAACAAGTGGGGGGGCACTTCCGGCAAGTCGGACTCCGGAGTTGGAACCGCCCGGCGCGCCGACCGGATGAGGCTCACCTGCAACGCGCCTTGCAGCAACAGCGCCATCCCCGACAGGAAGTAAACGCCCACCAACACCATCGCCAACGACATCATGCCCCCTTCCTTTGCAGCACGAACAACGTTTTGAGGATGATCACCCCGGCCATGACCGACCCCTTGAGGGTGCCGCTCACTTTGGAGGTGCCGATGCGCGGGCGGTAGTCGACGGGGACTTCGATGCCGCGGAGGCCATGCTTGGCCGCGCGGACCTGCATCTCGACGGTCCAACCGAAGTTGCGGTCGCGCATGCCGAGTCGTTTGTACGCGCTGCTCGAGATGGCGCGGAAGGGACCGAGGTCGGTGTAGCGCACGCCGTAAAGGAGCCGCATCAGGCGGGTGGCGAGCCAGTTGCCGAAGCGCTGCTGGGGCATGAGGGAGCCGCGGGTGCGTGTGCCGAGCTCGCGGGAACCGATGACGAGGTCGGCTTGGTCGGCCAGGATGGGGTTGACGAGGCCGGGCATTTGGCCTGGGAAATCGCTGTAATCGCCGTCGAGGAAAACGAGGACATCGGCGCCTCCCGCGAGGGCTTTTTCGATGCCCAACAAGCACGCCGCACCGTAGCCCCGCTCGGGCTGGTGCAGGACCTGAGCGCCTGCCGCCGCTGCGACTTGAGCCGTGCCATCCGTCGATCCGTTGTCAACGACCCAAACCGCATGCACTTCCTTCGGGATGTCCGCAATCACGCGTCCAATGGCGTGCTCCTCATTCAATGCGGGGATGATGACATCCACGCGGCTGCTGCCCCATGCAATCATGGGCGCAAGTTCGCACAGACGGTGCGAAAGTCAGGCCTGTATCACGCACGAATGGCGACCGGCGACGCCCACAGGCGTGCCAACCGCACCAAACGGCCCCACCCCCACGGGGTCAAGACGCGTCGCGGCTCTGCAACAAACGGCTGTTCCACGGCACGTTGCACCGGCGTGGACTCCATGGGCGTGGATCCAGCAGTGCCATCGAGTGCAGTCGTGCGCGCGGCCACATGGCACGAACCGGCGCAGCAACTTCCCGGCACGTCCTTCTCCACGCACAACGTCGCGGCAATCGCCTCGCGGTGCTCGAAATAGTCCAACACTTCAGCCAACTTGAGGCTGCTGTTCAAAAGGAGCAACGCTCCCAATCCGAGAAAGGCCATCCATTTCAACATGCGTGCAAGGTGCACGCGTGGAAGCGCCCCGTTCCTGCGCGGGAGCAGCCTCAGACCTGATCCAAATCAGTTGGCGCGGCCGGGGTAAGCGGCCAACGCCGCCTGCAAAATCGCCACGGCCTGCTCGATCTTCGGAACTTCCAGCACGTACGCCATCCGCACTTCATCGAGCCCGATGCCGGGCGTCGCATAGAAGCCGCTGTTGGGCGCCAGCATGACCGTGGCGCCGTCGAGCGCGAACTCCTCGAGCAGCCATTGGCAGAACCGGTTGGCGTCGTCGATGGGGAAACGGGCCACGGCGTAGAACGCACCGCCCGGGCGTGGACAGGTGACGCCGTCGATGGCGTTGAGGCCGTCGACGAGGGCATCGCGGCGGGCCACGTAGGCCGCGCGGACCTCCTCGAAGTAGGCGGGTGGGGTTTGCAGGGCAGCTTCGGCTGCGATTTGGGCCAACGTCGGCGGACTCAAGCGCGCCATGGCAAACTTCATCGCCGCCGCGTACAGGTCGGCATTGCGCGTCACCAGCGCCCCGATCCGCGCGCCGCACATGCTGTACCGCTTGGAAACGCTGTCGATGAGCACGGCGTTTTGCTCGAGCCCGGGCAGCGCCAGCACGCTCCGCGGCAAGTCCCCCTCGTAGGCGAATTCGCGGTAGACCTCATCGGCAAAGAGGAACAGGTCGTGTTCCTTCACCAAATCCGCCAACGCCGCCAACGCCTCGTTGCTGTACACCTTGCCCGTCGGGTTGCCGGGGGTGCACACCAGGATGGCCCGCGTCCGGGGCGTGATGCGCTCGGCAAAGGCGGACATCTCCGGCAGGGCGAAGGCGTCATCGATGTTGGCGGTGACCGGCACGATGTTGACTCCGGCCATGGCCGCGAAGCCGTTGTAGTTCGCGTAGAACGGTTCGGGGATGATGACCTCGTCGCCGGGGTTGAGGCAGGCCATGAAGGCGAAAACGAGGGCCTCGGACCCGCCGGTGGTGACCAGGATTTGGTCCGGCGTCACGTCCACCCCCACGCTCGCGTAGTACTTCGCCAACCCTTCGCGGTAGGACGCGAAGCCTTCGGACGGGCTGTACTCGAGCACCGTCCGGGGATCGTTGCGCACGGCATCCCAGGCGACTTGCGGGGTCGCGATGTCCGGCTGGCCGATGTTCAGGTGGATGACTTCACGGCCGGCGGCCTTGGCGGCGTTCGCAAACCGAGCGAGCTTGCGGATGGGGCTGTCCGGCATGGACAGGCCTTTGGTGGAAAGTTGAGGCATAGCGGCGCAAATTTAGAGCGCCCGCGCCATCATTCGGTGGGGGCCGATGACCGGGATGTCATAAAGTTCCGAGAGGAAGCGGAATCCGCAGGCGGTGTAGAAGGGCAAGGCGACTTTTCGGGCATCGCACCAAATCTCCTCCGCGCCCAGCCCACGCGCCTCCGCGCAAGCCGCCTCGATCAGGGCCTCCCCTACCCCTTGGCGCCGCCATTCCGGGAGCACCCCCATGGCCCGCAACCGGTACACCGGCCGCTCCGCCGGGAAGGCGTCGGGAAACCGGTCCGGCCGCTGGTCGAAGAGCGACAACACGCCGACCACGTCCGGGGCGAGCGCCCCGAGGTGCACGGCATGGGGCGCCCCATCGATGTCGATGGTGCAGTCGGCGACCGTGGCCCGGTGCGGCCACAACACCCGGTGCCGAACGGCCCGCGTCGCTTCCGGCGAAATGCGTTGGACGATCATTCGAAATAGCGTTCCCAGTCCCTGCGGTCCCGCTTCGTGGGCCGGCCCACGGGACGGAGCAGGTCGCGCTGCGCGGCGCGGATCTGTTCGAGTTTGGCCAACTCCTCCGGCGAAGTGATGTCGCGCACAAACGCTTCTACGAGCGGCGCGCCCACCCGGCTCTTCGGAAAACCGATGACCTCGTAAGTAAAGTGCACCGCGCCCTTGCGGACCTCGATGGTCTCCTGCCCCTTCAACTCGAGGGACGCCTTGACGGCCTTGCCTCCAATGGTCACCTTGCCTTCGCGGCAGTGCTTGGTCGCCAGCGAACGGGTCTTGAAGAGGCGAACGGCCCAGAGGTACTTGTCAACGCGCATGGGTACAATTTACGTCAAGCGGGCCTCACAGCAGCGCCGTCAGCTGGACCGCTGCTGCGTTGGCTGCGCTCCCAGAGGCGAAGGCATGCCACACCCGTTCCTCTCCACCGCGCGTGCACACGAGGTCCCAGTACTCCACGCCAGCTGCCCGGGGGGCGCCCCGGCGGTTCATCAGCGACTGCTTGTGGTGCCGAACCGCGAACGCGTCTCCGGGCTGTACCCGCCGCCAGCGGCCCCACCGGAACCAACGGCCGCGCAGGTGCCAGCCCTTGAAGGAGCGGAACCGCCTTCCGTCCGCGTCCACTTGGCCTCCGCTGCGCATCAGGAACGGCCAAGGAATGGCGGCCGCGGCGATGGCCATCCAGCCGTAGGCCTGGTAACGCAAGGCCACAAAGGTGCCGATCAAGGGAACCAGGGCGAGCCCCAAGCCCGCACCTTGCACCCCGTCATCCCATGTGGCCTCGTTGCTCATAGTTCCACAATGATACCCAATGCGGGGAGAACCGTGCCGGAGCTCGGGTCGAGGGTGCGGGAAGCGTAGTAACCCGGGGTGTCGCCGAGCAGTGGAGCGCCGGTCAGGGGGTTGCGCGCGACGTCGACGACAGGGGGTTGAGGGACGGCGGCGCCGGTGGCGTTTTGGACTTCAAAAAAGACGTCGAGGGACCAGCGATCGAAGAACCACTTGCGGTCCACGCGGATGTCCAACTGGTGGAACGCCCCGTTGCGCTCGGCATTCAGCAACGCGTAATCCGGGAGCGGACGCCCGTAGAAATCCCACTGATCGATCGACAAGGACTCCGGATCGACCGGCGTGTAGGGCAGGCCACCGCTGACGAGCAGCCGCGCCCCGACTTCCCAACCGCTGTCCCATTTCTTGCCGCCCGTTGCGCTGAGGATGTGGCGGTTGTCCCAGCTTGAGGGCACCCACCCGTCGGCCTGTTCGAACTCGCTGCGGACGAAGGTGTAGGCGAGCAGGCCGTAGAAGCCGCGGTTCAACCGCTGCTGCACGAGCAACTCCACGCCGTACGCGCGGCCCACGCCGTCGAAGGTCACCGCTTCGTTGCCGACCACTCCGAAATCCGCTCCGAGGTTCGCCAGGGCAATGCCGCGGTTGATGCTGACCGGCGCATCGGCGTACTGCTTCCAGAACCCTTCCACCGACACGACGCGGTTCGAGGCATCGCTCTCCCACCGCACCCCGGTGACGGCTTGGTAGTTCGTCAGGAACCGGGTATCGGCCGAAGCGTTCACGCGGTTGCCCGCGGCGTCGGCAAAGCCAAGGACGGTGTAGGCCGGCAGTTGCCGGTAGATGCCGGTGTTGGCATTCCAAGTCCAGCCCGGGGCGAACGCCCAGCTCAACGACATGCGCGGTGACGTGTACTTCAGGGGATTCCGAAGGCCTTCGGCTGCGGAAGAGCCGTCGAGCCGCAGCCCCATGGACCACGTCAGCCGGTTGTCCGCAAAGCGCCGGTTGGCTTGGGCGAACGCGCCGTACTTCCACGCCTTGAAGTTGGAGGCGAATTCCACCGGTTGCAGGACGCCCGCCGTGTCGAGGGCACGGTCGAGGGTGCTGTTTTCGTACTTCACGTATTCGGCGCCGGCGCCGTAAGTGGTTTCCCAGCCGCTCTCGAAGTTGCGCCGGCGCTCGGCCCGGAATTTGTTCTCGATTTCGCGGGAGAGGTAGTCGCGCAGCAAGGTGGAATCGGCGTTGTTGTCGGCGTACTTGTAGGCCCGGTTGTTGAGCATGTTGCGGCTGGCCACGAAGGTCCAGCGGCCGTCGTCTTGGTAGCGATCCCATTTGGCCCCCTGGGTGTAATTCCACTGGGTCTGCACGTCGAGGTAGCCGAGGATGGCCACCTGCTCGAGGTAGTTTTCCGCCGCCGTATCTTCTGCTAAGGCCAAATTCAATTCGAAGTCATCGAGCGCTCCCAGCCCCAACACCGTGATCGCGTTCCGGTCATCCGGCCGCGCCGTCCACTTGAATTGGTAGTCGTTGTAGATGGGCAAAAACGGCAAGCCCAGCGCCTCGAACAGGAGCTGGAGGTAGCTGCGGCGGAAGCTGGCGATGAGGGAGCTGTGCTCGCCCGTCGGTCCTTCGAGGGTCAGGCCGAGGTCGCTTGTGCCCACCACGAGGTTCGCCGTCCATTCGTCCGTCCGGGCTTCCTTGAACTTGAATTCGAGGACGCTGCTGAGGGCGTTGCCGCGGGCAGCGGGGAAGGCGCCGGCGTAGAAATCGATGTTCTCGACGAGGTCGACGTTGATCATGCCGACCGGCCCGCCGCTCGCGCCTTGGGTGGCGAAGTGGTTGATGTTGGGAATCTCGATGCCGTCGATGTAGAAGCGGTTTTCGTTGGGGGAACCGCCTCGGATGACGATGTCGTTCCGGAACGAGGGGATGGCGGCGACCCCGGGCAACGTCCGGATGGCGCGGCTGATGTCGCGGCCGCCGCCCGGATTGCGTTTGATTTCATTGGTTCCGAGGCTCCGCACGCTCAAGGGGGCTTCGCCTTGGGTGGCGCGCCGCTCGGTGACGACTTCCGCGGCTTCGATGGCGATGGCCTGTTCCGAGAGGCCAACGCGGATGACGGCCGGGCGCGCGGGCGTGACTTCGATTTCGAACACGGTTTGGGTTTGGTACCCCACGAAGGAGACGGTCACGTTGCGGAGGCCGGCCGGCACATCCGTGAGTTCAAACTGGCCGTCGAAATCAGTGGATGCTCCGGATGCCTCCCCTTCGAGCACCACCGTCGCGAAGGGAATGGGATCGTTGGTGGTGGCGTCGAATACCGTTCCACGGATGAGGCCGGTTTGGCCCACTGCCCACGTAGCCGTCAGCAGGAAAACTGCCAACGCGGCCAGGCGATTCAATTTCATGTGCATGCAAGTGAAACAACTGAACTTCGTCACAGTTCTGTCAGGCGGCATCATCGCAAATCGAGGTCCAGCCGGCGGCGGAGCACATCCAAACCCGGTTGCGCTTCGACCATGGCATCGTAGCGGTCCCGGTCGGTCATGTACTTCACTGTGGGCTCATCCCGCTGGCTGACTTCGACCTTCAGTTCGAGCGCGGCGTTGCGCAAGGTGCGGCGAAGGGTGTCCAGCAACACCGGACGCACGTCCGCGAGCTGTTCGAGCTGGACTTCGTTGATGACCGTGAGCTGCATGGACTCGCCGGACAAGGCAAAATCCGCGCTGCGCAGGGTCGCTGCCAAATTCGTTCGCTGCTCCTCCATCATCCGGTCGATGAATCGTCCGTACGCCGCTTTGACAGATTCCTCGGTGACCGGATCGCGCCAATCCTCAGGAATCGGCGGCAACTCTTCCGGCTTTTTCTCCCGCTCCGTTCCCACGGCCAGTGAATCCGGTACAGCCACCCGCACAGCCCGTTTGCGCAGGCCGCCCACTTTAAGTGGGCCTGCCGGAGGAGGCGGAATGGGAGGGGCTACCGATTGAGCCACCTGGACTTCAGGAGGGGAATCAGGCGCCGGTTGCGCCGGGGATGCGGGCGCCGGTTGTGCCGGGGCTTCCTCGGCGCGCAAGGGGGCAGAAGTCGCCGAACGTTTGGCCCGCCACGCGTCAGCGAGCACCGGGACGAGTGCCGTTATTTTTTTTTTGTCCGCTTCCATCAGGGAGCAGATTTGCATGAGGGTCAGCTCAACAAGGAGCCGTTGATGCTGGCTCCCTCGGTACTGCACATCGGCTTGATTGATGTGGTCCAAACCACGGATCAAAAATGTCAACGTGCACCGAGCTGCTTGCTCAGCGAGCTGCTTTTTTAAGTCATCAGGCCCCTCGACCAAGGAAGTCGTGGCCGCATCTTTCGCTACCAAGACATTCCGGAAATGCCCGCCAAGGCCCGAAATGAAGTGATGCGGGTCGAACCCGCGGCTGATGATGCCATCGAGCACCATCAAAGCCGGTGCGACTTCCCCTTTGAGCGCGTGGTCCACGATGGTGAAGTAGGTGGTGTGGTCCAGGACGTGCAGGTGCGCCGCCACGACGTCGTACGTGAGGTTGCGCCCGGCGAAGGCGACGAGCTGATCGAAGATGCTCAAGGCATCGCGGAGGGCCCCGTCTGCCTTTTGGGCCACCACGTGCAAGGCCGCTTCTTCCGCAGTCACCCCCTCCTTCTCGCAGATGCCCTGCAAGTGCTTCACCATGTCCTCAACCGTGATCCGATGGAAATCGAAAATCTGGCAACGCGACAGGATGGTCGGCAGGATCTTGTGCTTCTCGGTGGTTGCCAAGATGAACACGGCATGGGGAGGCGGCTCCTCCAACGTCTTCAAAAAGGCATTGAAGGCCGCTTGGCTCAGCATGTGCACCTCGTCGATGATGTACACCTTATAACGCCCTTGCTGCGGCGGAATGCGCACCTGGTCCACGATGGACCGGATGTCTTCCACCTTGTTGTTCGACGCCGCGTCGAGCTCGAACACGTTGAAGGCTTGGTCCTCGTCGTGACCTGCTTCGAAGGCGTTGATCGCACGTGCAAAAATCCGGGCCGAGGTGGTCTTCCCCACTCCGCGCGGACCGCAGAACAAGTAGGCCTGCGCGATTTGGTTGCTGGCAATCGCTTGCTGCAGCGTGCGCGTGATGCCGGCTTGGCCGACGACCGCATCCCAGTCTTGCGGGCGATATTTCCGTGCGCTGACGGTGTACTGTGCTTGCTCCATGCGCCTATTCGTTCTGCGAATATCGGCGTGCTTTCAGGCCAAAACAACCTCCGTTTTCAACAATCGCCCCACACCACCTTTCAACGCTTCGGCCCGCCCCACCAATTCCCCGGCAGCACCACTGCAGGCCGGCCCGGTACGTTGTCCGCGTCCGCGGGATGCGGGAACGCGGTCGCCCAGCCCGTCGAAGCGGCTCGGTCTTTCCGGTGAAACGTCAGTTCGATGAGCGGCGGAACCGCGACATCCCGCATCCGCTTCACCGGGAGGTAATTGTTCGGGTGAGCGTGCACCACCCGGTGGGTGACGAGCAACCGATCGAGTGCGGCCTCCACGAGTTGCCGCATGCCCGGATGCGCCCACAGCTCCACCTCATGAAATTCAATGACCAGCACCCGGAAGCGACTCAGCACGGTCGTGGAGGCATTGAGGAGGAGTTCGTACTCGGCCCCTTCAATGTCGATTTGGGCCATTAAATCCGCATCCGACGGAAGCCCCGCGGAAGTCACCCACTCGTCCCAAGCCAAGCGATCCGGACGGCCATGCGCCCCGATGAATTGCGGCGTGAAGTGCACCCCGGGCAAATCGGCCAATCCCGAAGCAGGACCACTGACCGAAGCATCCGCCATGAACACCTGCATGCCCCGCTCCAAGCACGCGCGTTCGAACTCGCTCGAATCCGCCACCCCCGGAGAAAACAGCGCCTGCACGCCTGCGAGGTCATCCGGCACCAAGTACCCCCCGTCGTTTGGACCGCCCAAACGGATCAAGGGCGTGTCCGTCAATTCCGGATGCAACCGGTCAATTAAGCGCTGAAATCCTACCTTTGGTCGGCCCGTGTAGTTCCAACCCAACCGTTCCCCTAGGCCGATGACCCGGTGCTTCAAAGCGTGCAATGCTGGCATCGGACGAAAATAAGTGAAATTCGCCGGCGGTAATGCTTGGAATTCACTGCACCACCTTGTACTTTTGCGCCCCACTAATTAAAAACTGTTCACATGAACCGTTACGAAACTGTTTTCATCATGACTCCCGTGCTGTCTGCCGAGCAGGTAGCGGAAACAGTTGAGAAGTTCCGTGCAATCCTCAAAGAACATGGCGCGACCATGATCCACGAGGAAGCATGGGGATTGAAGAAATTGGCTTACCCCATTCAGAAGAAGTCCACGGGCTTCTACCAGCTGTTGGAGTTCGAAGTCGATCCTTCTGCAATCTTGCCCTTCGAGACTGAATTCCGTCGGGACGAGCGGATTATCCGCTTCCTCACCACCCGCATGGACAAGCACCATGTTGCTTACGCAGAATCGCGTCGCAACAAGAAGTCGAATGCTGCTCCGGCAGAAAACGAAGCGCAAGCTTAATCCCGATCATCATGGCTGACAAGAACGTACGCTACCTGAATCCGATCAACATCGATACGCAGAAGGAGAAGTACTGCCGCTTCAAAGTGAAAGGCATCAAGTACATCGACTACAAAGATCCGGATTTCCTGTTGATGCTTTGCAACGAGCAAGGCAAGATCCTCCCCCGCCGTTTGACCGGTACTTCCCTGAAGTACCAACGGAAAGTGGGCCAGGCCATTAAGAAGGCGCGCCATTTGGCCCTCCTCCCTTACGTCGCTGACAACCTCCGTTAATCCCGACGATCATGGACATCATTCTGAAGCAAGACGTCGAGAACCTCGGCAACAAGCACGACATCGTGACCGTGAAAGCAGGCTACGCCCGGAACTTCTTGATTCCCCAAGGCATGGCTGTAGCGGCTACTCCTTCCGCCCGCAAAGTTGTGGCCGAGGTGATTCGCCAGCAAGCTCACAAGGAAACGAAAGCGATTGAGCAAGCGAAAGGATTGGCCGAAGCGCTTGGCAACCTCACGGTGAAAATCGGAGCGAAAGCCGGCGAAAGCGGCAAGATCTTCGGTTCTGTCAACACGATTCAGATTGCCGAAGCCATTCAGGCGGCTGGCTACGACATCGAGCGGAAGCAAATCGCTCTGGCAGAAGACACCGTCAAGGAGTTGGGCTCTTACGAAGCTACTGTGAAAGTATACCGCGACATCAAAGCCACTGTCAAGTTTGACGTGGTGGCAGACTGATGGTAACAACCGCATACAGAAAAGCCATCCGGGTGACCGGGTGGCTTTTTTCATGGCGTAAATTTGAGGTGAACCATGCGATTTGAACTGCACAGTGAATTTCAGCCGACGGGCGACCAGCCCCAAGCGATTGCGGACTTGGTGGATGGCATCGAAGGCGGCACCCCGGCACAAACCCTGCTCGGCGTCACCGGCTCCGGCAAGACGTTCACCGTGGCCAATGTCATCGAGCGCACGCAGCGGCCAACCCTCATCCTGAGCCACAACAAAACGCTCGCCGCACAACTGTACAGCGAGTTCAAAGAGTTCTTCCCGAACAACCTCGTCGAGTACTTCGTCAGTTATTACGATTACTACCAGCCGGAAGCGTTCATCGCGGCGACGAACACGTACATTGAAAAGGATTTGGCCATCAACGAGGAGATCGAGAAGCTGCGGCTGAGTACGACGAGCGCCTTGCTGAGCGGCCGGCGGGATGTCATTGTGGTGGCGAGCATCAGCTGCATTTATGGCATCGGGAACCCGGTGGAATTTCACAAGAGCGTCATTCCGCTCCAGGTAGGCCAAAGCATTCGCCGCGACGCCCTGCTGTACACCCTGACCCAGAGCCTGTACCACCGCACCCGAGCGGAATTCAAGCGCGGCTCCTTCCGTGTGCAAGGCGACACCGTTGACATCTTCCTCGCATACGCCGACCACGCGTTGCGGGTGGGTTTCTGGGGCGATGAAATCGAATCCCTGTCCACCATCGACCCGGAACACGGAACCGTGCTGCACACGTTCAACGAGATCACCATCTACCCGGCGAACCTCTTCGTTTCGAGCAAGGAAAACACGCACGACGCGGTCTGGCAAATCCAGCAAGACCTCGCAGCGCAAACCGACTTCTTCAACCAAAACGGCCGGCTCATCGAGTCAAAGCGTTTGAAGGAGCGGACGGAATACGACCTCGAAATGATCAAAGAGATCGGATTCTGCAACGGGATTGAAAACTACTCGCGGTATTTCGATCGGCGGAAACCGGGGGAACGGCCGTTCTGCTTGTTGGATTACTTCGCCAAGGATTTTTTGCTCGTGGTGGACGAGAGCCACGTGACGGTTCCGCAAATCGGGGCGATGTTTGGCGGGGACCGGTCGCGGAAGGAATCCCTCGTGGAATACGGTTTCCGCCTGCCTTCTGCCCTCGACAACCGGCCGTTGAAGTTCGATGAGTTCAATGGGCTGCTGAACCAAGCCATCTACGTGTCCGCCACACCTGCCGACTACGAGCTCGAGCAGAGTGAGGGCGTGGTGGTGGAACAGGTTATTCGGCCCACGGGGCTGCTCGACCCGCCCATCGAGGTGCGGCCCTGCGAACACCAGGTGGATGATTTGGTCGGTGAAATCCGCAAAACCATCGCAGCCGATGAGCGGGTCCTTGTCACCACCTTGACCAAGCGCATGGCGGAGGAGCTCACGAAGTACCTCGAGCAGCTGAACATTCCCACGCGCTACATCCACAGCGATGTCAAAACGCTCGACCGGGTGGAAATCCTGCGGCAACTGCGCGACGGGGCCTTCGACGTCCTGGTGGGCGTGAACTTGCTGCGCGAGGGACTCGACCTGCCCGAGGTGTCGCTTGTGGCCATCATGGACGCGGACAAGGAGGGCTTCTTGCGGAGCAACCGTTCCTTGACGCAGACCGCTGGGCGGGCGGCTCGGAATGTCAACGGGCGGGTCATCATGTATGCGGACCAAATCACGGACAGCATGGCCCAAACCATCGAGGAAACCGCACGGCGGCGCGCGAAACAGGAGGCATACAACGCCGAACATGGCCTCGCGCCGAAACAGATTGTGAAGAAGCGGCGCACCCTGTTCGAGCAAAGCGAACTCATTGAAGACCGGCCGAAAAACTACGCGGCCGAGCCGGCACCTGCCGCTATGGCGGCCTCCGACCCGGTGGTGGCCAACATGGACAAGGCGGCGCTCGAAAAGCTCGCCGCCCGCACGAAAAAAGCCATGGAGCAAGCCGCCAAGGAGATGGAGTTCATGGAGGCGGCGCGGCTCCGGGATGAATACTTTGCCCTCAACGAAATGATTGCCTCCCGCTGATGCCATTAGGAAACCGACTCACCACCGCCGCGGCGTACGCGGAAGCGCCCACGGTCCCGGTGCGGGTCGTGCTCGAGAACATCCGTTCCGGCGCCAATGTCGGTTCGTTCTTCAGGACGAGCGATGCCTTGCGGCTTGCGGGTTTGGACCTCTGCGGATACACCGCTCATCCGCCCCACAAGGACATCCTGAAAACCGCCCTCGGTGCCAGTGAACACGTGCCTTGGCGGGCCTTCGAGACCGCCGCCGATGCGGTGGCTGCGCTGAAGGCCGAAGGATACCGGGTGGCCGCCATTGAGCAAGCAGAAGGGAGCGTGGATTTGAACCAATGGCAACCGGAGCCGGGGGAACGGTGGGCGCTGGTGTTCGGAAACGAAGTCCGCGGGGTACAAGCTGACACGTGCGCCGCCGCGGACGTGGTAATTGAGTTGCCGCAATTTGGCGTGAAGCAGAGCTTGAACGTCAGCGTCTGTGGCGGCATCGTCTTGTGGCACGCATGCCAGCACATCGGGCTGCCGGGCTCAGTCGGCTAGCCACCCGGTGACAGGCATTGCCAACCACCGCTCCAATGCCT
>JALQTD010000220.1 GCA_023264155.1 Flavobacteriales bacterium
CTTGCTCGTAGTGGGAAATGTCGTTGAAGTATTGGCCGGAAGGGGTGAGGAGGTAGCTCGCGTCGGCGATGAAAGCGGTTTTGGCCTTGATCGGCGTGAGGCAGGCCAAACCCAGCCACCAACCGCCCAAGCGGCGGCGCCCCTGCTGCCGATACGCCCGGACGGGATCCTCCGTCACCGGCGAGACGAGCACGTCCGAGTAGGCGCTGTAATACGTGTAGGGCTGCTCGATGTTGCTGTCTCCGAAGCCCAGGGACAGGGTGACGTGGCGGCCCGGGGTGCCGGCCGTCGCGTGAAGGGCGGCCAGGGCGCCGGTGTTTTCGAAATCGTTCAGGTAGCTGCCGTTGGCCACCCGCCCACTCGCGGCGAGGTGGACGCGGCGGTCCGGGCGGGACAGCCCCACTTGGAGGGAGGCGCCGACTGGACTCAAGAGCCAGGAGCTCAGGACGCCCACCCGCACCCGGTCCGCCACCGCAAAGTGCGCCTCGAAGCCGAGCGGCCGCACGACCGCCACGTGGTCGCCCCGCTCAAACGGCATCGCGCTCGGCGACCACCCGTACCGCCCGTCGAGGAAGCCGCCCGTCGAATCGGCGGCCGCGCTCCAGGCCGGTGCGGCCACGGCCAGCCCCAGCGCAACGAAGATCCAGCGCGCCAACATCAGTCGAGGAGGCATCGAATGGACATCCCGTCGCCCAGCGCGATGCTGGCCCGGTTGATCCCCGCGTTGTTCGAGTGCATGCTCCGAAACCACGCCTCGGACGACCCCACCGCGGACGAAGTCCAAAACACGCCCGACAGCCCCAGCACGAGCCACGACCCGGAATTCCGACGCCAGCCCCCGGGCAGGGCCGCAAAGCCCGTCGCGTTGTCGCCGTTCCAGCCGGTGCTGTCCTTCAAGGCAGCCGCCGACGTGCCGCGGAAGCCCGTGGTGCCCAGCTCCGCTTCGGTCATGCCGATGTGCGCCTCGAGGGCCATCCACTCCAGGTCGGAGGGGACGTGCCAGCCGGTGGGGCAGAGGCCGCGCGGGTCGAGGACGGCCTGGCCGTTGTACAGGTAGCCGTAGGCCGCGCCGTTCGCGGGGTCCCACAGGTACTGGCACCGGGCGGCCGTGTCGTTCAGGGCGATCCAGCCGGTGGCGCTCCCGGTCTCCTCGGGAATGGGGTCGCCGGAGGCAAACGCGGTGGTGCGGAGGTTTTCCAGGAACCAGCACTGGTCTCCGATTTGGCCTACCGCATACGTATAGGCATCGAACGTCACCGGCACGCAAGACGGCGGCTCCGGGCAACCATTCAACGTCCCCGGCTCCTCCGGACACAGGTCGAACGCGCCATAGAAGCCGTCCATGTCCGTGTCTTCGGCCCCATAGATGTACAGGAAATCCAGGAAATCCGCCAGGTCGATGACGTGATCGCCGTTCGTATCCGGCTGCCACGCCGGCTGCGCGGCAGCACCCGTCACCGCGCTGCTCAGGACAGCCACAAGTGCCCATTTGCTCATGCCCCCAAGTTAGCCCACGCGCGGCGGAATGCGGAAAGCGCAGTAGTTTTGAGGGAACAAGGAAGCAGCATGCAACGACTCGTTTGGTTCATTTTCAGCCTGATGGCCTCGGTGGGGGCTTGGGCGCAGTATGCGGTGGAGGGCATGGACACCTACACGATGCCGCAGCATTTGGTGATGACGGATGCGAGCAGCGACTTGCTGAATGCCCGCGGGCGCTTCGTGGCGGAGCTTTCGCGTGCGGGGTTTGACCTGATCACGGAGTCGCAGTTAGGCCAAATGCAGCGTCAGCAAACCACCGCCGTCACCACCGCCGAAGTCCTGCTCGCCACCGGCCCCGACGGCCTCTCCGAGAAGGACCTCAAAGACCGCCTCGCCACCCGCGGCGTCCGCTGGTCCCCCGCCGGCTCCGCCCAAATCGCCGAATTCCTGGCCACCGGCCACGTCCGCACCTGGGAAGTCGTGACCCCGGTGACCTCCTTTTACAACCGCAAGGCCGACCACTACGCTTGGGTCGAGGGCGCCGAGCCGCCCACCGCCACCCTCGACGCCCCCGGCACCTTCCACTACTTCAGCTTCAACTACACCTACCGCGAGTCCCTGGCCTGCGGCAACACGTTCGCCGAAATCCACGGGAGCATCAACGACATCAGCGGCGGCGGCAACGTCCCGCTCGTTTCCTTCGACTTCAAGCAGCCCCTCCTCGGCGGCGCCTGCCCGAGCACCATCATCCCCGAGCTCGCCCGCCGCCTCGCGCCCGACCCCACGGCCGCCCAAGCCGACATCGACGTCCAGCTCAAGGGCGCCGAAGGCCTCGCCGAGGTAGGCACCCTGATGATCGTCCCCCAGCCCGGCACCGACTGCGCCGGCATCACCAGCGCCGACGCCACCGACCTCTTCGCCCTCGAGCTCCTCCCGCATTTCGACATCGTCGACCGCAGCGTGCAGGACCTCATTTTTCAAGAGCAGCAGCTCGCCATGACCGGCCTCATCCGCGAAGCCGACCTCGTCGAAGCCGGCCTGCAGGCGGGCGCCCAAGGCATCCTGACCGTACAAGGCAGCTGCCTCGCCGGGCAATCGCTCTGGAAGGCCAAACTCATCCAGTCCGAAACCAGCGTCCTCCTCCTTTCGGCCATCGGCCGTTCCACCACCCCACAAGCCGTGGCCACCCGCCTCGCCGAATCCCTCTAACCCCATGCGCTTCCCCCTCCT
>JALQTD010000221.1 GCA_023264155.1 Flavobacteriales bacterium
AAAGTCGCCATCGCCCACCCCGATGCTGAACCACTTCCAGTTCAGGCCCGGATTCGCGATGCTGATGGGGTTGTCGGCGGGGACGACTTCGTGCACGATGCCATAGGGGTCCGCGAAATCGAGGGCGAAGTGGCGGGTCAAGGGGGTGGAGATGGGGCTGTCGATGAGGGAGGGGTCGATGGTCAGCGCGAGGTCGGAGCGGTCGTCGTTGTCGGCGTGGGACGTGGCTTGGCCGGTCAGCACGAGTTGCACGCGGGTGTCCGAGACGCGCTGGAGTTGGGCGGAGAGGCCGTCGGGGAGGTTCGACAGCGTGAAGCCAGCGCCCGGGCCGAGGGAATCGAAGTCGGCCCAGTGGGCGCCGAACAGGTCGATGGGGCGGGCTGCAGCGATGCTGCCGGTGTTGGCCTCGGCTTCGTGGAAGGTGGTTTGGGAGTAGGCGAGGGTGGGGGTGGCGACTTGGCCGGTGAGCAGCGCGGCTTCGGGGGCCTCGTTGTAGGCCATGTCGAGCGCGTAGTAGTGGGTGCCGTCGGCGCTGACGCGGAGCCGGATCCAGCCGTAGTGGTGCAGTCCGTTGCGCGTGAACCGGACGCCGACGTAAGCGGTCGTGCCGTTCCAGTCGGTGTAGGTCGGGTTGGAGAGGTCGAGCTGTTGGGGGTACCAGGGGCCGGGCTCGGTGAAGGGGGTCGCGGGGCCGATTTCCGTGCCGGCGGGCAGCGGCATGAGGTGGGAGGTGCCGGGGTGGCAGGTGGCGGCGTTGCCGTAGGTCTCGAGTTTGATTTGGTCCAAATCATAGTGGAAAAACCCCCAATCCGCCCCGCCCGCGCCCATCGTAAACCACGTCCACCGGCGGCCCTCGAAGAAGTTGTGCGCGTCGTCCACCAGGTCCACGAACACGACCTCATACGGGTCGAGGAACTGCAGCGCGAGGTCCGTGCGCGACGGGTTGTAAATGTCGCCGAGCGCTACCCCCGCAAAGGGTGCGGCCGTGAAGTGCACCGCAATCGAGTCCACCCCGTCCGCCGCCGCGTGCGCCGCGACCTGCCCGGTGAGGTGCAGCGTGGCATGCGTGCTGTCGCTGACGGTGATGCTGAGCTGCGTCCCCTCCGGCAGGCCCTCAACCGTGAAATCGCTCCCCTCCACCAGCATCCCTTCCGCTGCGAAGGCCAAATCCAGCAACACCACCCCGACTTCACTGTCCACCGTCCCATCGTTCGCCCAATGCTCCTCAAACGCACCGCCTTCGTACACCAGGCGCGGCAAGAAATCCGTCTGCAGGAAGGTGGCCGCGTGGTTCTCCGGCGACCACAGGTGGTTGCGGCCGGCCACGTCGGAACACAGGGCCGCCACCATCCGGGCTTTTTGGCCTTCGGTGAACATGTTCGAGCAGTTCGAGTAGTCCATGTAGTTCTGGACGTTGTCGAGCGACCCGCACGATTCCGCTTCGAGGTCGCAGCCCGTGTTCCCGATGGTGTTGGGCGTGTCTTCGACGGCGTCGTCGTAGGCGCATCCAGCCGCGGACTGGTTGCTGCTTTGGTCCCCCCACGTGTGCTTCAAGTTGGCCCAGTGCCCCACCTCGTGGGTGAGAATCTTGTAGTGGGTCCAAACCGCCGTCTCCGTGCGCCCGACCGCCCAATACGAGGCCACAATGCCGTCGTAAATCGACGCGCTCCCCTCCACATCGGCCGGGTAGAAGGCAAACGCCGATCCGTTCCCCCCGTCCGACGACCGCACCACCCAAACATTCAAGTACATCGTCGGGTCCCACTGCACCAGCTGTTTCAGCGCCAAGTCACTCCCGTTGTACGTCAGCTCCGATTGCATCCGGTTGATGCCGGTTGTCGGCGCACCGTTCGGGTCGAAGTCCGCCAGCCGAAACGCCACCCCCACGTCGGCCACGAGGTCCGTGAACTCCGGGTGCACCTCTGTGATTTCGGGGTTTTCGGCCGCGAAGTCCTCGTTCAGCTGGGCGATGGCCTCGTGGATTTGGGCGTCGCTGATGTTTTCCTCCCCGTTGTCGTGCACCACATGGAACACCACCGGGATGAGCAAATTCTCTAGCGTATCCAACCCTGGAGGTGGTGTGAACTGCTGTGTATATTGTTCGAGAAACACATTTCGCGCCTGATGATTCGCCAGCCACTCCGGGTGCTCGGCGTGCAGGTTTTCCCGCTGCTCCGCGTGGGTGCAGCCATGCTGGCCAAGGGCGGCTGCCGCGGCCCAGACCATCGCAAAGAGTACGACCGCGATTCGTTTCATGGCATGGTTCGTCTTGTCGCCTGCGGCACGAGGGTTGGCAAGCGGCGCAGATGGAAGATAGGGAATTCCTGGCGGCGTGGCGTAACTTGTTGGACATGAAAGCCCTGCTCCTCGCTGCCTTGACATTCCCGCTGCTCGCTTTAGGCCAAAGCTACCCCTGCCAAGACCTGACGCAAGTCGACTTCGGCGATTGCGGCACGCCCCTCGGCTATGCGAGCATCAACGGGCTCTGCACCCTCGTCTCCGGCTGCATGTCCTACGCCGGCGGCACCGATTACGCGGCGGCCATCCACGGCACCCTTTTCGCCTGCGAGCGCGCCTGCGACCCCGACGCCTGCATCTCCGAAGCCATGCTGGCCAGCGGCCTGGTCGTCGAATGCGAGGCCGTCCTCGACCCCGTCTGCGGATGCGACGGCGTGACCTACGACAACGCCTGCATGGCCGAATA
>JALQTD010000222.1 GCA_023264155.1 Flavobacteriales bacterium
CAGTGGAATGCAGGTGATGGCAGTTGCTGGGTTGGGGAAGGCCGGCCGCTGAAAGGCCGCCTCGACGGCAGCGATGCCTTGCGCGAGCGCGCCCACGCGGAAACTCCAGAACCCTTCCGGGGCGGGCATGGGGCGGTTCCCTTCCTTCCCGCTGTTCGCCGTTCCATGCAGGTAGTATTCCACCACGGTGCCTTCCGGCTGGGCGGGAATGGCCCCCACGAACTCATCGTCCCCTGCGTCCGAGAGCGCAACGACGTTCCATTCGGTGTCACCTTCAACCCGCCAAAGCACCTCCGCAGCGGCCATGCCCGAGCGGTGGGCGCACGTGGCGCTGACCGCATAGTCGTTCACGGTGTCATCCGTGTCGGCCAGTGGCAGGTGGCTCAACATGAGCGGGTCTTCCACTCCGACGCTGTGTGTGATGCAATGGATGGCGCCGCTGAGCTGGATGATGTTTTCCCCTGGGCCGTCGCAATCAATTCCGACGATGTTGTAGCCGGGCAGTTGCTCTTCATAAATGCGCAGTGCGGTGGTGTCGTATTGCTCGTAATACGTCGGCACAAGCAAGGTGTTGTTGATGAACACGCTGTTCGTGTAGGTCAAATAATCCCCGCCCTGATTCGGATAGCCCCCGTTGAAACCCGACTCCGGCGGACTCGGGATGCGGATGACTTCGAACGGGGTCCCCCAGCGCGTGGTGTAGTTGGCCAGCACGTATTCGATGTTCGCTTCGATCTGCGGCCCGTCCGCCACGCCTTCGGGGTACTCGGCAACCAGCAGCCGCGATTCGTCCAACAGCTTCATGTGCATGTCGATGTGGTGGATGCCGTCAAAGGGCAGGGTGGGCATGAGGACGTATTCGTCCACCCCGTGAAATTGTTCCACGATGTCCAAAATCTCCGCCTCTGAATGATCCGGGTACTGCGTCCACCACGTGCTGCCTCCCGTGTTCTCATCGAAGACGAGCTCCGAGGCGAAAGCGGTTCCGAAGCCGTCGCTCATCCAGTTGCCACCGGTGCCCATCAAGTCAGTGGGGGCTGCGGTGGTGCTGTAGACCGGAATGTCGAGGACCGATCCGAGCACGTCGGGGATGATGTCGTCCTCGGGGCGCGGGCGGTTGTAAATCCAGTCCACAAGGAGCCGGTCGTCGTTCCAAGAACCGTAGACGGTGGTGGCGCCGTAGTCACGGATCCAGATGCTGTTGTAATCGGCGTCCACGATTTGGACTGCGGACAAATCCAATGGCCCACCGCACGGCGCCCCCGTCAAGTAGTCCTCGCACGCCGCGGGATCATCGGCAAACACAATCACCGTGCATTCCGCCGCCGCCGCTGCCACAATCTGCTTCTGGATGCACGGGTATGACGTCCACGAGATGGTCAGGGCCTCGATTTCTTCCCACTCAGCAGCCGTGCGCAGCTGGTCGAAAGGTGGGGGGGTGGTGATGCCGCGGTGCGTGAGGGGGGCGAATCCCACACGTTCCACCGCGTTGCGCTCTGCCTCGCCTAGGGCATGGGGCCAAGTGGTGTGTTGTGCTGTAGCCAATGCAGTGAGGGCTAACCCCACCCACAACAGG
Organism: Flavobacteriales bacterium; assembly: GCA_023264155.1. GTDB lineage: Bacteria > Bacteroidota > Bacteroidia > Flavobacteriales_D > Sanyastnellaceae > JALQTD01. Next base: position 1,577 of record JALQTD010000222.1, read on the forward strand.
GTTGTCTTGAAAATGTGCACGTTCATCGTTCTTACAGGTTGCGTCGAAATTACGGCTTTCGCAGAGAATGGCATTTAATTCTATATGAACTTATATGGCAACTTGTCGTAATAGCAAATGCACCTAACTTGGGACACAGGTCAAGTTGCTTCATGGTTTTACGTGCAGGTTGGTGGGTGCTTTGGGCACTGTGTTCAGTGCAGGCTTGGGCCGTTGGTCCGCCGGTATCGCTCGATTGGAGTGACCGTTTCGGTGCGCGCACCGTTCAGACCATCGCGGGGAGTTTCCGGTCCCTGTTGGATTTCCGGGCAGCTGATTTTGATGGCGACGGGGCCTTCGATTTTTTGTATGCCGATGAGGATGGCGTTTGGGTGTGCTGGGGCACCTGCAATGGAGCGGTTCGTGACCCGGAATTGGTGCTTCCACTGCACGGTTTGATTGCCCAAATAGCTTTTGAAGAAGCAGAAGGCGACTCCCCCTATCCACCCTTGCTCTGGCTGCGGCTTGAGGAGGCTGCGCAAGGGGGGCGGCTCGAGGCGTATCGATTCGAAGGGCGCGAGCCGATTCGGTTCCGAGAAATCAACGAGGACATCACCGGGGGCATGCGCTGCACGGGGCACGGATTGCTGTTCGGTACGGGGTCCGGAGGCGATTTGCTGCTTGAGCGCAACGGGGCGGTGGTCCGGTTGTTCTCCGTGGGAGACATGGCGAGCGACGTGGACCTGGAGGACGTAGATGGCGATGGGTTGATGGATTTGGTGGTGCTGTCGAACGGGCGATTGGGGATTGCTTTTGGCCAAACCGGGGATGCATTTGCAGCCATCAATTGGTTGCCCTCGGCGGAGCCCATCGCCGCGTGGGATGTTCAGCGCGATGTGTTCGGAGTGCATGGCATGTTGACGAGCAGGCGAGCTGATCAGGGGTTGGATCGGTGGGTTTGGCAAGGGGGGGAGTGGAAGCGCAGCGAAATCCGTTCACAAGACGCGGGGAAGTTGATCAACCACCACAGCGCGCAATTCGATGGCGCAGCCCTGTTGCACCAGCCCGTGCAGCACCTTGTCCGATTCATCGTATATGACGAAA
>JALQTD010000223.1 GCA_023264155.1 Flavobacteriales bacterium
CCCACGATGCGCATCAACCCCGACGTGAAGGACATCTTCGGCTTCCGCTACGAGGACTTCGAGCTCGTGGATTACGTGGCGCATCCGCACATCAAAGCAGCGGTCAGCGTATGATGCGGGTGACGAGCATTGCGGCGGTGGCTGCGAACGGGGTGATCGGGAAGGACAACGATTTGGTCTGGAAGCTGCGGGACGACATGCAGTTTTTCATGGAGACGACGCGCGGGCACCACGTGATCATGGGGCGGCGCAATTTCGAGTCGATTCCGGCCAAATACCGGCCCCTCGCCGACCGGCCCAACATCGTCGTGTCCCGCGACCCGTCCTACGACGCGCCCGGTGCCGTTGTCGTGACTTCGGTCGAAGCCGGCCTGGATCTCGCTCGGGCGGCCGGGGAGTCCGAAGCCTTCATCATCGGGGGCGGCCAGATCTACGCGTTGGCGTTGGCGGCCGGCCTTGTCGATCGGCAACTCCTGACCCACGTGGCGGCGGAGCCCGAGGGCGACACGTTCTACCCAGCGTTCGACGGGGCTGCGTGGGCGGGCGAGCGGTTGGCGGTGCAGGAGGCGGATGCCCGGAACGAGCACGGTTTTGAGATTTGGGCTTATACTCGCCGATAAAACGAAATCATGGACGACATCCTGCTGGGCATCCAACACATCACCGACTGGCGCGGGTACGACCACATGCTGTACCTGCTGGCGCTGGCGGCTTGGGCCGATTGGAAGGGCGCGGGGCGGCTGGTGCTGCTCGCAACGGCCTTCACCCTCGGCCACAGCATCACCCTGTTTCTCGCGGGCATGGACTGGGTCCGGCCCAACGGCGCCTGGATTGAATTCCTCATCCCCGTCAGCATCGTGGTGACGGCCTTGCTCAACTTGCGCCGAAGCGCGGCAAAGGGGCAGGGCTACCGGCCGGGCCGCTGGCTGTACGGCGTCACGGTCGCCTTCGGCCTCATCCACGGGCTGGGCTTCTCCACGTTCTTCCGCATCTCCCGCGACCCCGGCGAGGGCATCGTGATGCCGCTCCTGCGCTTCAACCTGGGCGTGGAAATCGGGCAGCTCGCGTTCCTGCTGGCGTTCCTCGCGGTGGCCTCGCTGTTGCGCGCGTTGGGCGTCACGCAGCGCGAGCAGCAGGTCTTCATCTGCGCCGGCACCTTTGCCGTGGCGTTGCTCATGGCACTCGAGCGGATGCCGTAAATTCGGGGCATGCGCCACGTGCTGATTGCGTTCGTCCGTTTGTACCAAATCCTGTTGAGCCCGCTCTTGGGGTCCAACTGCCGCTTCCACCCGACCTGCTCCGCCTACAGCATCGAGGCGTTTCAGGTCCACGGCGCTTGGCGCGGCTTCTTGCTTTCTGTGCGGCGCATCGGCAAATGCCACCCTTGGGGGTCGAGCGGTTACGACCCGGTTCCCCCCGCTGATCCTGAAAAATCCACCCCATCATGAAATCGTTCCTGCCTTTGGCCGCTTTGGCCGTCCTCCTTGCCGGTTGCGGCGAAGAACAATCTGCCACCCTCAAGCAGGCCATCGCCGTGCACGATGAGGTGGTCCGCTTGTCGTCTGAGTTGCACGAGTCGCTCGTCGTAGAGTTGGGCGAAACGACTGAGTCCATCGAGGCCGCTTGGGCCGCCGGCGACACGGCGCTCGCCCTGAAACTTCAGCAGCTCGAAGCCCAGCTCAGCGCCATCGACCTGCGCTTCCACGACTTTTCCGAAACGGTGGTGGAGGTGCCCGGGCACGTGCACGACCACGGCGACCACGATCACGACCATGGCCACGATCATGGCCACGACCACGGTGATCACGACCACGACCACCACCACGGTGGGCCCAGCTTGGAAGGCATGTCCGACGAGGCCATCCTGGAAATCCAACAAGCCCTGAAATCGGAAATCGAGGCCATTCGGGCCGAACTCCAAGCCATCGCCTCCGAGGAATGAGGGTGCTGTTGGCTGCGGTCGCGCTGGCCGCCGTGTGGGGAGCCCATGCACAGGCACCCACCAACGTGCTCATCCACCGTTACGACGGCATGGGATACCAGCCGTGCGAGCCGTCCATTGCGGTTTCGCCAGCCGACCCCGACATCGTTGTCGCGGGTTCCATTTTGGACAATGTGTACCGCAGTGAGGACGGCGGCGCGACATGGACACGGGAGCGCTTGGAGAGTCCCCACGGCGTCTTCGGTGATCCGTGTGTGGTGGGCAGTTCGACGGGCGATTTTTATTACCTGCACCTGAGCGATCCGTCCGGCAAGGGCTGGGCGGATGCGGGGCTGTTGGATCGCATCGTTTGCCAGCGCTCGAAGGACGGGGGCGAACGGTGGTCGCGCGGGAGTTACATGGGCTTGAACGGGGCGAAGGACCAGGACAGTGGGATAGGACGACTGGTACGGACATATGATCTACTTGTTGTCACGACTATAGTCGATACTTGGAATCATGAGCTAGGTTGACACGCCACGCAGGCACTATGTCATGGAAGGAGAAGCTTCACGGGTGTTGTGCGGCCGCATGCCCTGGACCATCCAACCCCGGGTGATGGCGTCACGTAGGGTTCGAAGAGTTTTCGCTCCTCTAGGTTTCAACAAGTGGAAGTCAGGTATCCCCCTCCCCCCG
>JALQTD010000224.1 GCA_023264155.1 Flavobacteriales bacterium
CCGATGGCAATGCCGCCCGTCGCGACGCCGGCGATTGCGTCTGGCCGACCGTACTCCGAATCGACCAGCTCGCTGAGGGCTTGTCGCAAGTAAGTGCGTACATTTGGGTGGCTCAACGTCTTGCGGTTGTCGCAATAAATCGGGGACTTCCGGCCACTTGCCCACGTGAACGGATCTTCCGGACGGAGCTGAATGGCTTTGATGCGGAGGAGAAATTCCGCTACTTTACGACGACTATCCAAGGAAATTGACATGGCGCAAAGCTACGAAGTATACATCCTGAACCGGCCGGTAATTTTCGGCTCGGAGGCGCCTGTGGATGCTGCGGGGTTGGTCTTGAACGAACCGTCGGAGGACGTGTTGAAGTCGCTGCCTGGGTTGTTGCGCCAGCGGGCTGACATCGCCGGCGTGTGGCTCGTGGCGGCGGATGTGGAGGCGCTGTGGATCCGGTTCTGCATGGGCTATCGGGAGGTGCTCGCGGCCGGTTGCATCGTGGAGAACGACCTGGGCGAGGTGCTGTGGATGAAGCGCAACGGCCGCTGGGATTTGCCGAAGGGCAAGGTGGAACCGGGCGAGCGCATCGAGGATGCCGCCTTGCGTGAGGTGACCGAGGAGACGGGCATCGCCGCGTTGACCCTGCAGGAGCCCTTAGGCCAAACCTACCACACCTACGAAATGAACGGCAACGTCGAACTCAAAACCACGTTTTGGTTCCGGGCCCTCCACACGGGCGGCCGCACCGCCGGCACCCCCCAAGCTGAAGAGGGCATCTCCGCCATCGAGTGGGTCCCCCGCCCCATCCCGGCCGCCATCCTCTCCTCGACCTTCGCCTCGCTCCGCCGCCTGATCGGGGAGTGACTCAGCGGATGGTCCGGTCGATGTCCACCTGCGGCGCCGGCTTCCTTCGTCCCTGAAGCAGGCGGGCGAATGGGATGGCGGGGTGCATGCGAATTTGGCCTGCAAAATGGACCAAATCCTGCTCGCTCAACTCCCCTCGTTTCACAAACGCTTGCCAAGCCGCCTCCGGAATCAGCTGATTCCTCGCAAACGCAGTGGCCGCCAGCTCCTGCGAGGCTTTCCGGTGACTCGCCGAATCCCTGACCAGGTCGATGAATTCCGCCTCTGTATCCTCGACCAAATGCAGGTACACGTGCCCCAACTGGTGGTACAGCGTGGCCGCAAAGCGGTCAAGCCGCGTGTGCCGCCAGGGCATGGCAATAACGGGATGCTGACCGCTCCAGAAAGCCGCCCCATCTACCGGCGCCTTTTCCGCCCGTTCCAAGTAAATGAGTTTGACCCCAAATTCCGCCAGCACCTCCTTCGTTCGCCGCTTTACCTCCCGGTTTGCGGACAAAACCCCTCGCAACGACCGCTCCAAGTCCGGCCACGCCTCGGGCTGAAACGCCCCCACCCCCTCCTCGTCCGCCTTGTGCCTTGCCAACTTCATCCACCCGAAAACGCTGGCCACATCCACCCCCGCCCGTCCCGACTCCCGAAACCGCTCATACCGCGAACCGTGCACGCGCTGCTCGATGACTTCCACGTTCTCCACGCCGTACACTTTGCGCAAGGCATCCAAATCGCCCACCGGGTCGCCCGTCAGAACGCCCTGCTTTTTTAAGTACTTGATGGGCAGCGATTCTTCCACCCGTGCCCAATGTGCAATCGCTGCTTCGCGCGTGCGATAATTCGCCTCGATCCTCGCTCGGCTCAATTCGAACCGCGTTTGCAAGTTCATCCAATATTCCGCGTCAATGCCGAGCACTTGTTCTAGCAGCAACGCAACCGTCGCCGTGACCGCCCGCTTTCCATGAATCAATTCATTCAGTTGAGAGGGTTGAACCCCCATCCTGCGGGCCAAATCCACCTGCGACATGCCCACCGCTCCCAACTCATCCCGAATGTGCTCCCCCGGATGAATGGCTTCTCCGGGAATCAAATAAGTCATGCTGTCTTCCATGAGGCGTTTCATTGATAGTGGTTCGTCAACTTTTCGATTCCGATGAGCGTTACATGCGCATTGTTTTCGGACACCAACTCGACGATCAAGCGGTATTTTCTGTCTACACGAACGGAAGCGTATCCGTGCGGGTGGTCTGTGAGCTTTTCAAGATTCAAACTGCGCACTTGTTTGAGGGCATTCAAGTCAGGAGCCGCAATCAACTTGTCGACTGTCCGAATGAAATTGCGCGTCAGCGCCTTGTTCGAGCTGAAGCCCTTGCTTCGAACCCGCCTTCCTTCATACAGCCACTTGAGATCCTTATTTCTGAATTCCACCTCCACAACGCTACACAAATATACGTATTTTATTCACTGAATAGTGAATGATTATTCCATGTTTTAGCGTGAGAATTCGAATTCCACCTCGACAAAAACAAAGCAAACAGCGGAAGCGCTTCCTTCGTGCCCCCTCCTGATCGATTCACAACATCACGGGATTTGGTCCAAATACACAACGTCATCCGGGTCCGGGAAGCCACGAATGAAGCGCTCAACGGGGCGGATGTCGGCAACGGGGCCTTCGAGGAGAAAGCGACCGGGATTGGAGGACAGGGACAGGTAAGGGATGCTGAGGGGATACTCGGCCCGCAGGAAGAGGGCG
>JALQTD010000225.1 GCA_023264155.1 Flavobacteriales bacterium
CGTTTGTGACCCAGCCCTCTGTTCAACACCATGCAGACAAGGTCATGATGTTCTACGACGGTTGGGAAACCATTTGCGGCACGGTCATCGGTACGGGTGAGGAGGAATACCTGATCATCGGGGCCTTCTCCGGAGACAGCGACATGGACATCGAGAAAATCAAGCGGCCATCGGGTTTCACCGGGGCGCAACAGGCGCACGCATACTACTACCTCGACAACATCCAGGTCCACGCCGTTACCGCCAAGTCCCAGTGCACGTGCAGCGCCGCTGATGAGGTGGAAGAGGATTTGGTCTACGGCTCATCCGTGGTCCTGAACGAGAACATGACCGATGCCGAGCGCCTCAGTGTCATGGCCGTTTACTACGCGTTCCTGAAGCGCGGGTCGACCGGAGCGGGGCAGCAAACCATCGCGACCATTGCAGAGATGATGGCGGCGAATCCCGGCTGGCGCTTGCGCGTGGTGGGGCACGCGGACGACGATGAGTTCAACGAGGGCAAAATCAACGGGCGGTATGCTGCGCTCGGCGAAAAGCGGGCGAACATCGTCATGAACGCGCTGATTGAAGCGGGGGTTCCGGCCGATCGCTTGGTCGTGGAAGCGCGGGAGAACGAAGATCCAGCGTCCACACGCGACACAGACATCAGCCGCGCTCAAAACCGCCGGGTGACGTTTGAATTGATTCAATAATCGCCTCGGTTTTCCGTTCCTGCTTTCAGGAAACGCATGTTCCGCATGAAGCACAACGGAAGGTCGAAGAGAAAAGGGAAGGGGCCGCGGGCGATCGCCTGGGCGCTTCCCTTTTTTTTGTGCCCGGCTTGGGCGGTGGGCCAAACCCCGGTGAACCTGGTGGCCAACGGCTCGTTCGAAGAGGCCGCCTGGTGCCCCTCAGCTTACAACAACGCATCCCTGCGCACCGCCCGCGGGTGGTCGCAGCCGACGCAGGGCACCCCGGATCATTTCAAGGCGTGCAGCCGGGAGGCGGGGGTGCCGAAGAACGTGTTCGGTGAGCAGCCGGCGGTGGAGGGGGAGGCGTATGCGGGGATTCTGCTGTACAGCGCTGCGAAGCCGAATTACCGGGAATACCTGCAGTCCGAACTGACGCGCACCTTGGTTCGGGGGGAGTGGGTGTGCGTTTCGTGGTGGGCGTGTGCGGCGGATGCGGCGAAGCTCGTGGCTGATGGCATGGGCGCACACCTCGGGACGAGCGCACCGGGGCTGCGGGGGGACGGGGTGCTGCCGGTGAAGCCGCAGGTGGACAATCCCCGGTTTCACATGTTGAGCGATCGGCACAGCTGGATCCGGATGTCGGACGCGTACCAAGCGCTTGGCGGCGAGCGTTTCATCACGGTGGGCAATTTCCGGTCACCGCAGGAAAACCGGGTGCTGGAGCGGCGCGATGCCACGAAGGAGGCCAGTCCGTGGGCCTACGTGTACGTGGACGATGTGCGGGTCGAGCCCGTGGCGGGGCCGGCAGAATGTTCGTGCCTGAACCGCACGTACCTTGAAGAAGCGACGGACCCGCCTTGGGAGGTGTACCTCGTGGAGCAAGTGGCGCTCGAGTCCGTGCTGTTCGCCTTCGACGAGTCGGTGCTAGACGCCGAGGCGCAGGGGCGGCTGGACGAAGTGGCGGCCGCCATGCGGAAGAACCGGTACCTCGTGATGGAAGTCAATGGGCACACGGATGTGGTGGGGCCGGATGGGTACAATTTGGCCTTGAGCGAGCGCCGCGCCCAAGCGGTCATCGACTACCTCGTCAACGAAGGCGTGGACCCCAATCGCCTCGAACTTGCGTACCACGGCAGCCGCCTACCTGCCGCCGATAACACCACCCCGGATGGCCGGCGCCAAAACCGGCGCGTGGAGTTCGAACTGCTCGAGCACGCCTTCCTGCCGGTCCAGTGATCAAGACGTCCGGACGGTGCCCTTGGGGATGGTGGACATCACGGCCAGGGCGGCCGCGAAGAAGAGGATGAGGGCGAGGACGCTGGTGCGCATCGAGCCGGTGAAGCCCTCGATGTAGCCCCAGCTGAACATCCCGATGATGAGCCCGCCCTTTTCGAGGACCTCGTAAAAGCTGAAGTAGCTCGCGTGGTCTTCGGTGTCGGGCAGCATCTTCGAATACGTTGAGCGGTTGAGGCTTTGGGTGCCGCCCATCATGAAGCCGATGATGCCGGCTGCGACGAAGAACCCGTTCGTGGTGCGGACGCCGGCGTAGGCATAGACGCAAACGCCGGCCCAGATGAGCGTGCACAGCATCAGGGTCCGGACGTTTCCGTAGCGGCCGCTCATCCACGCGACGATGCGGGCGCCGGGGATGGCCAGGATTTGGACCGCGATGATGGCAATGATCAGCTCGGTGTCATTCAGTTTCACCTCCTTGATGCCGAAGGAAGACGCCATGAGCATGATGGTTTGCAGCGCCATCGAGATGATGAAAAAGCTGAGCAGGTAGCGCTTCAGGCCTTTTTGGTCGGCCAAATCCCGGGCCACCCCCCGCAATTCCTCAAACCCCTTCGCCAGCAACCGCCCGCCCCCCGCATGCTTGAACGGGTTCACCGGCAACTTCAGGA
>JALQTD010000226.1 GCA_023264155.1 Flavobacteriales bacterium
GAGGGAAAGATGCAATCTGGGACACGACAATCTCATTGTTGCAACCTTGGGATAGGTTGAGTCGATCGGCATGCTGGCCGATGGTCTCGGCTTCCATCTCCTGGCGAATGAGTCCGTTTAGCCCCAAGGTTGGCATCCCGTATAATCGATTTTTATTCATTTGCCCCAAAGTCCGATTCATGAGATTGCGGAAAGAATATATGTCAGCATTTCTCGTGTAAACTTATCGATACTTTGCTCGAAAACCATACTCGTTCAGGCTTATTTGAGTTCCTTGAAGAATTGAACTTGTTTGATTTACGGTACAGCTAAATCTATATCCAGGTTCAAGGCGACAACAAAGAGGCTGATGCCCCAAATGAGCGTGCAAGCCGGCGGAAGTTCATTCGGCTCCAACGCCGATGCCGACCCCACCGCCTTCCTCAACCGCCACACCCAAGTGCCGTGCCCGCCGTGGCTGCCGCCGCTGGTGGAGGCGGTGGACGAGGTGCTGTCCGATGAGGAACGCCGGCGGTTCAAGGACTGGGCGGATCAGGACTGAACGGGCCGGGGTGTCTGGTTGACGTGCGGCAGCGCGCCGAGCTCGGGATACCCGGTGGCTGCGCGCAACCGTTCCATGAAATCCGGGTCGGTGATGTCCCCTTCGAACAACCGCTCTGGATGCGCGGCGAACAGGTCCCGGATGCGCTGATTGCGGTCGAGGAGCCGGCGCTTGATGAAGTCCGTTTCCGATTCGCCGGGTTGCAGCTGAAGCGGCTTGCCGCTGTGATGCCGGAACCGCACATACGAATCGAACCACGCTTGGGGCGCGCGCGTGTTGAGCACAAAAACCGCCCGGTCCCCGAAAGCCGCATGCATCCGCGCCACGACCTCTACCTGGTTCCAAGGCTGGTCATCCAGGGAGTCGTATCGGGAGGCGAGCCGCGCCAATCCTTCCCAGTCCCGCTGGTGAAACAGGCGGCCCGGGGTGCGCATGATGGTCAGGTGGTTTGTGCCCAGGTCGCGGAAGGCTTGGGCGACCGAGGTGGTCCCGGTCTTGTTTTGGCCGATGATGAACACCGTCTTGCGCCCAGGGAATTGGCGGCCACGCAGCCGACCGAGCAGGAGCTTCAGTGGTTGGACGAAGGTTTCCCGCCGCCAGCGCCGCCAGCGGTGTCGGTTCATCCTTCGAAGGTGTACTGGCCCCATTCGATTTCCTCGGCGAATTTCTCAGCGACCAACTTCCGGGTTCGGGGGGTGTAGTAGGTGCTGTAATGCTCCCGCTTGCCCTGGTTGCGATGGGGCAAGGACTGCTCGGGAAGTCCGAGGTGCTGAAGGATGTGGTTCAGGTCCGCCTCTAGGTGCTCGAAACGCATCATGAAGTCGATGTGTTGGTCGATGGCGTCACGGCGGAACCGATCGAGGAGCCACGGTTTACCGGCGCGGTCCATGGCGCGCTCGAGGTAGGTGCGGGGGCAGGTAAATTGCCGCACGGTGCGGATTTGGCCCACAATCAAGCGTTCGAAAGCATCGGGATCAAAGGCGCTCACTCCGCGATGCGGCGAGAAATAAAAGGAAACGCACCGGTCCCAAGGATTGCGAATCGTCGCGAATTTGTAAAGCCCTTCGAACACCTCGGGCTCCATGAAATTCTTGTAGTGTTGGTAGGTCGCGTGCTTGCGGTGCTGAGGATAGCGGCTGTTGCGGATTTCGAAGCGTTCCACACCGTCTTGCCGAGCATGGGCCAAATGCACGTGGTCGTCCGAATAAGGCAGCAGGATGTTCTGCACCGAGTTGCCAGCGGTCTTGGGCAAATGGATGAAGAGGAAGTTGTGGGCGAGTGAAATCATGGTTCAGGAAGTCCAGTTCGAAATGTCGAGCCCGGTAAGGGCAGCAAACCGCTCCCGGGAGGGAGCGAAGTAGGCAGTGAGCTCCGCTTCCAATTCGGCGGACATCGGCTCGAAGGTGTACTTGCGTTCGTGCCGCACGAGGGCAGGGAGCGGCAGGGGCGTGACGCCGAGGAACTCTTGGGCTTCTCGAAGCACCCGGTCGTGCTCGTGCTTCAAGGCCTCCTGTGTCGTCAAATACACCTGCTCCCGGGGAAACGCCGCAAACAGGGCGTCGACGATCTCATCGTAGCGACCTTGGGCCAAGTAGTTCCTTCCCGCTGCGCGGCCAGCGGCCTCGTCCGCCATCTCCAAGCGAATGACCTCCTCAAACCCGAGGTCTTGCTTCCCGCGCTGCCGGTTCATGTTCCATTGGCTGTACGCCCGCTTCACGGGGTCGCGGAAGGAGCAGATGACCTTCATGTCTGGGGCGAATTCCCGGATGATTGACAGTGTTGCCGAACCCGTGAGATGATGATGGGCATAGCCGGGTGACGCCTCGAACCGCATGCGGCCCGGCCGGTATGCGCTGAGCCGCCAATGGCTTGCGTACTTGAGCCGCTCGAGGAACGAAATCTCGGAAAAGCATTGGAATTTGGTGAAAAAATCCACCTCCTTGTACTTGGATAAGGCCAAATCCGGGTGCTGGTCCAAGATCTTCGCCAACGCCGAAGTCCCTCCCTTCTGCATCCCCACAATCAAAAACGACG
>JALQTD010000227.1 GCA_023264155.1 Flavobacteriales bacterium
GCCCCCCGAGTGCAGGGTGGGCATCCGCGTAAGCCAAGGCGGCCGAGAAGGTGTCCTCTTTCACCACCGTGTCGGGGTTGAGCAGCAGCACCCACCGCCCGGTGGAGGCCCGAATGGCTCGGTTGTTCCCCTTGGAGAATCCGACGTTTTCTTCGAGGGCCATCAAGTGCACCCACGGGAACCGCTCGCGCACCATGGCGCAGGATCCGTCCACGGAACGGTTGTCCACCACGAAGACTTCGGCCCGTGCGCCCTCCGACTCCAACCGGCGCACCGCACGCTCCACAGAGGTGAGGCACTGCTCGAGGAAGTGCTCCACATTGTAGTTGACGATGATGACGGAGAGGTCGGGCGTGGCGCTCATGTGCTGTAGGGCAGGCGTTGATTCAAGCTTTGGGCTAGCGTGGCTTCATCGGCATGTTGCAAATCGTCTCCAACGGCAATGCCCCGCGCAATGGCGGTCACCCGCACGCCCAAAGGGGCCAACTTCTTGTAGAGGTAAAACGCTGTGGTCTCGCCCTCCATCGTGGTCGGCAGGGCGAAAATGACCTCGACCGGCAAACCGTCATCCGTTCCTGCCACCCAAGCCGCATCGGCAAACCGCGCCACCAGCGATTCGATCGCCAAATCCGCCGGTCCGACGCCGTCCATCGGGCTGATCACGCCGCCCAACACGTGGTAGCGCCCCTTGAACAAACCGAGCTGTTCTATGGCCAGGAGGTCCCGGAGGTCTTCCACCACGCACACGGTGCGGGCATCGCGGTTGGGATCCGCGCAAATGCTGCACTGCTCCGCCTCCGTGAGGTTCGCACAGGTGGGGCATGGCCTGACGCCTGCGCGCAAGTCGATGAAGGACTGAGCGAAGGACGCCACGCGGTCTTCCTCGCGTTTGAGCAAGTGGAGGACGAGGCGCAAGGCCGTTTTGCGGCCGATGCCGGGCAGGGAGGCCATTTGGTCCACCGCCACTTCCATCAAGCGGGAAGGCAATTCCATGGCGCGAAGGTACAGCGCGGGAGGATTGCGGCGCGCGGCCCATCTTTGCCCCATGCAACCGAGCCATGTCATCGCGGTATTCTTCGGATACGCCGCCCTCCTCGCTGTCATCGGCCGCTTAACGGCCCGCAGCAACAACGACGGATTTTTCCTCGCCGGGCGCACCACGCCGTGGTACGTGGTCGCCTTCGGCATGATCGGCGCCTCGCTCAGCGGGGTGACCTTCATCAGCGTCCCAGGCCAAGTGGCCGCCCAGGGCTTCTCCTACCTGCAAATGGTGTTCGGCTACCTGATCGGCTACGCCTTCATCATGGGGGTGCTGATGCCGCTGTATTACCGGATGCAGCTGACCAGCATCTACGGGTACTTGGGCCACCGGTTTGGGCCGCGGGCGTACCGGACGGGTGCCGTGTTTTTCTTGCTGTCCCGGGTGGTGGGGGCGAGCTTTCGGCTGTTCTTGGTGGTGCTGGTGCTGCAGTTGTTTGTGCTGCAGCCGTTGGGTTGGGATGTGCACGTGGCCCTCGGGGGCATGGAATGGCCGCTGGGCGTGGCCTTGACGGCGTTGGCGGTACTCGGGGTCATTTACGGGTACACGCGGCAGGGCGGGCTGGGCACCGTGGTGTGGACGGACACCCTGCAAACCGCGGCGATGCTGCTGGCCGTGGTGCTTGCGGTGGATGCGGTGGCTGGCTCCTTGACGGGGGGCGATTGGGGCGCGCTTTGGGCCGCGGCCGATGCGAAGGGTTGGACCGACGTGTGGGTGCTGAACGACTGGAAAGCGCCGAATCATGCGGTGAAGCACGTGTTGGCTGGTGCCTTTGTGGCCGCCACCATGACGGGCATGGACCAGGACATGATGCAGAAGAATTTGGCGTGCCGGAATTTGAAGGAGGCGCAGTGGAACATGGGGTCTTTCGCGGTGGTCTTGGTGGGCGTCAACGTGTTGTTCCTGTTCCTCGGAGCGGTGCTGTGGTTGCAGGCGGAGGCGATGGGGTTGTCGCCGGAGCGGACCGATGGCCTGTTCCCCGGCGTGGCGTTGAGCGGCGAGTTGGGCTGGGCCGTGGGCTTGATGTTCCTGGTCGGGCTGATGGCTGCGGCGTTCAGTTCGGCGGACAGCGCGTTGACCGCTTTGACGACGTCCGTTTGCGTGGACTTGTTGGAGGTAGACCAAATCCCCGCCCACCGCGCCGAGGCCGTCCGCAAGCAGGTCCACATCGGCATGACCCTCCTGCTCGCTGCGGTGATGCTCGGCTTCAGCATGTCCACCGACCGGAGCGTCTTGACGTCGATTTTCACCGCCGCGAATTACACGTACGGACCGCTGCTCGGGCTGTTCGCCTTCGGACTGGTCTCAAAGCGAACGGTGAACGACCGGTGGATCCCGGTGCTCGCCGTCGCCTCCCCCCTGCTGTGCTATGGGCTGGAGACGGGGTTGGGCGCGGCCTACGGGTTCAGCTTTGGCTTTGCCTTGCTCGTGGTGAACGGGGGGCTGATGGTGGCCGGTTTGGCCGCTTTGTCGAAGAAATGAACGGGAAGGTGGAAAAAGCGCAACATGGAGGG
>JALQTD010000228.1 GCA_023264155.1 Flavobacteriales bacterium
TCACGCCCGCGTCCCCGCACGCCACCGGCTGCGGCTCGAGCACGGGCGGAGCCGGGGGAGGCGCCTGGCTTTCCCACATCAGGTTGAACCCGCAGTAATTCACGCTTTGGTCGCTCTGAAAAATGAAGGTCACCATCCCGCTCATGGCCGTCACCGCATCGGGCACGAAATCGATGCCCGTCACCGTCGCCAGGTTCAGCCCGCTGTTCGCCGGCCCATCGATGATTTGCAGCTGATCGAACGGACTCTCAAGGCACACTTCTTCCAGAAAACTCACCGTGATCGGAATGCCCGGGGCCAAATCCACCACGAACACAAAAAACTCATTCCCCCCATAATCCTCTCCCGCGCCTCCCGTATCGGTCAGCACCCCGGTGCATTCCGAAGACCCCACCTCGTCAATGGTGTATTCGGTTTGGCCCCACCCCACGAGCGCCCAGGCCAGCAGGCTCATCAGCGCCCATCCCCTCATTGCACGGTGTCTTGCACAGTGAGCGTTCCCGTCACCACCGATGCCGAACGGTTTCCCGCCCGGTCCTCGAGCGTGAAGGTCAGCTGCGTGGTCTCCACCTCCCCGCCGCCAAGGACGAACAACGGCGGCACTTGGACCACGAGGTTTCCTTCGATGCTCAACTCCAAATACCCGCCGTTCGGATCAGCCGGCGTCATCGGCGGCACGTGGAATCCGTCGTCGGCATCGAGCCGCGCATCCCGCATCCACAGCGTGTAGTCGTCGGCATCCTCCGTTCCCAGGTCGCCCTGGGCATCGCGGTAATGCAGCACCACCTCCACGGGTTCAGCATGCGCCACCATCGTGGTCGGCGACACGCTCACGAGTTCCAACTCCGGCGCTTCCGGCACCACGGTTTCCTTGCAGCCCATCAGGGCCAATGCGATCCAGGGCCACTTCTTCATGGCACGTACAAACTATACAAGGGAAAAAAATAAGGTTGCGCGCCCGCGGCGGGCACTTCAATGGCCGTTACCCCATCGCTGATGTCGAGCCGCAGGTAATGCGTCGATCCCGGGGCCGCCCCGGACAAATCCACGGTCACCCGATGCCCGTACGTGCTCATCCCGCCGGCAAAGTCCGCCGCCGTGAACGAAAAGTCGGAAACAGCCGGCAACGCAGGGGCATCATCGAGGTCCGCCAGGCTTTCCGCCATCCGCAGCCCCACCTCCAAATCCGCCAGCGCCGTGGAATCGTCGCTCACCGCAAACCACAAATCAATCGGCGCAGCCTCCACTTCCAACCGGTAATTCGCCTCCGGATTCCGGTAATACGGGTCCTGCAAGCTGCCGGCAGGGAACCCGCCGAACCCGCTGACTTGCGGGGCCAAGTTCGCCGCCACGGGCAAATTGCCGTTCAGGTCCGGCGCCCCGGCTTCAATCCACGCCGTGATGGCCGCGAGGTAATCCGGGCGGTTCGCCGGCCAATCCGATCCCGGCTCGAGCGAGAGGGGCATCATCCCCGACGTGTTGGGCACTTCTGCCGTCAGCCGCTGCATCAACCACGAGGCGTCGGGGTCGCCCGGGGCCACGCGGTAGGAGAAGCCCGCCGCCGCGTCATTCGCGATGACGGGGTGGTTGACGAGCGTGTTGTACGCCGCGCCCACCGTTGTGAAGTTCGGCTCAAACGTCCCGTCGTGGCAACCGGAATTGGCACAGGTCGGTTGGAACACCTGCTCGTGGAGCCAAACAAATGACCCCTCCACCACGGGCGATTCCCCGTCCACAATTCCCACCACCGGCCCGGGGTCCACCACATACGGGTTCTCCGGTTCCTCCGGCCGGCAACCGGCGAAGGCCAACGCTACCGCTGTCCAGAGCACCCACCTCATAGCTGGTCGAGTAAACTGGTGGTGCCGGGGGCGAGCATCCCGCCGGCGAGCACTTCGGGCTTCACGCCGAGCAGGTCCGCCACGGTCAGCATGGTGTCGCTGACGAGCCCCACTGGGTTGCCTTCCCCGCCGACGCTGTGGTTCGCCGGAATGTCCGGCCCGACGAGCTGGGTCCAAACCCGCATGGAGTTCGCATCGCTGTGGTCATACGCCCGCCACTCGTTCGAATCGATGATGTTGTTCGGGTTGAGGTTGCGGCCGCATTCGGGGGTGGTGAGCAGGGTGGTGGTGCCCGCCATGCCGGGGACGTTCGTCTGGATTTCGTTCCACAGGTAGCCCACGGCGTGGTCCGCCCGGTGGAGGGCGGCAAGGTAGCCGCTGAAGTTCGAATGGCATTGGTCGACGGCGCCGAGGTTCACCATCAGGAAGTTGGGTTTGAACCACTTGAGCACTTCCACGGCGAAGGCGACGGTGAGGAGGTCGCCGTTGTCGGCCACCGGGGGGAGGGGCAGGGCGCCGGTCTCCACCTTTTCATACATCGCCTTCATGAAGGCTTTGATGTCCTCCCGCTCCGCCTCGCTGTTGCCGAGCCCGCCGCCGCGTTGGGCGAGGAGGGACTGGAATTGGAGGTCGAGGAAGGCCCGGAGCCGGTTCATGGGCGCGAGCTCGTCTTCGGGGTGGTAGATCTTGGCGTTGGCGAGG
>JALQTD010000229.1 GCA_023264155.1 Flavobacteriales bacterium
GGTTCTCCAACGTGGATTGGCCCCAAGCCATGCCGGACATCAATGCGAAAATGAAAAAAAGGAGGCGCTTCATGGTCAAAAGAATCGGGGACTGGAGACGGCGCGCTTGGGTCGGCCATATTCCCAAGCGAATCCGATTTCATGGGAACCGAAGGTCTGGGACATCAAGCCGTTGGTCGGGAAATCCACTGCGTAGTGCAAACGCACCCCTTCTTTGAATTTGTAAGCGGTCTGTACCCCAAATCCCTCCCCGTAGCGCCCCATCACCCCGACCGAAAGGATGTCGAACAGCCACCACTCCACGTTGAGGTCCACCGTCACCGGGGCGTTTTCGGCTTGCTTGACCAACGCGCTGCCGCGCAACTCGGTGCTTGGGCTCAGCGGGAAGGATCCACCGAAGGCTAAGAATCCGTGGCGGACTGTACCGCCGATGGGGGCCAACGAATGGAAGGCAGGTCGGAGCAATTGCGGCACCGACGCGCTGACGAACCACCGATCGGCGTGCACCACCAGGCCGGCTCCGGCTGCGATTTGGCCTTGCTGATACGGTTGTGCCATCGCGGGATCCTGGCCATCCGGGATGTACAGGTTCGTGAAGGCGATGCCGACCGACTCCATGCCCACGCTCACCCCGGCCGAAACCCGCAAGCCCGCATCGTTCAGCGCGAGGTGGTACGCACCGTGCACGCGCGCCGTCCGGTGGAAGCGCGCCCCGATGGCATCGTTCATAAGCGTCACCCCCATCCCCGCCTTGCCGCCCTTCAAGGCCGCACTTCCGGACAGGAATTGCGTGTTCGGTGCGCCTTCCCATCCCGCCCATTGGGTGCGGGTAATCCCCGTCAGCCGGGCCGCACCGTCCCATCCGGCATGGGCGGAATTGTACTGCAGCGGATTGCGCTGGTACAGCGACACCTGGGGCAGTTGCTGGCCCCACGCCACCGGCAGGCCACTCAGGCACGCCAACAAGGCAAAGATCAGGTGGAGCTGCTTCATCGGGAGTCGTTCATGATTTCGATGAAGCCGCGGAATTTGGGCGCCCACTCCTCCCGCGGATTGAACAAGTAGAAGTAAGTCCCTGAAGGCAAAGGGCTGCCATCTCCCCCGGCCGCTTCCCAAGTCCCTGCCCAGTCGTTCTCGTAGGGTGCGGCTTCGTACACACAGGCTCCCCAGCGGTTGAACACCCGCACTTCGTGGTTGGGATAGAGGTACAAATCTTCGACGGACCAAACATCGTTGTGCCCATCCGAGTTGGGCGTCACCAACTGCACTGCCCCCACCGGAATCTCCGGCAAGCACGCCACCTCGAATTCAAATTCAGCGGCACACCCATGCGCATCGGTCACCTCGACGACATGCCACCCCGCAGCTGCCCCCCACAACAACGGGTCCGGTTCCGCAGCGCCTTCCCACTGCACCGTCAATTCCCCCCAACCTCCGGCCGCAGCTACTTCCACGTACCCGTTTGGCTGCCCACACACCGCGAGGCCTGCATCCAACACTTCTGCGGACAACGAATCGATGTCCACCACCTCCACCACCGCCGAATCCACGCAATTCGATGCGTTGGTCACCCAAACCCCGTACACCCCTTCCCCCACCCCCGTGGCCAACGCTCCAGCACTCACCGGCGGCTCCCACGTGTACACCAGCGCAGCCGAATCCACCGCCTGCACCGCAATCCAACCGTCTGTTTCTCCTGGACAAATCAAGGTATCCCAAGCCCAAGAGGTGATTTCAGCAGGCGTCGGCGGCAACACCGCAACATCCAGCACCGCCATGCAGCCTGTGGCATCGTCCACAAAGGTCATGTCGTAGGTCCCCGCCTCCCCAACTTCCACCCAGGTCGCCTCCCCACCGAGCACCTCCGGCCCCGACCAGGTGTAACTCCCCGTGCCTGTGGACGCTTCCCCCTCGATGAAACCTGTGCCCGTCTCGCAGTCGAGGCCGTTGTTCGGAGATACCGTGGCCGCGAGCGCCGGTGTCGGATGCACCGTGACCTCGAAGGTGGTCGTGACCACTGGGCAGGGTGCGATGGCCGCTTCCACAGAAAAGGTGGTGAGGGTGGCCGCTGCCGTGGCATTTGAAGCGACCCAGGCGATGTCGTTTCCCGTGCCGTCTTGGGGCAATCCAAGGGCAGGGTTGTCGTGGGACCAAACATATTCGCCTCCCGCCACACTCAGCTCCAACCCTTCCACCGAGGCCGCGTCCCCGTTGCACCATTGCGCCGGCGGCAAGTCCGGCAGGGTGTAATCCGGCAGCACCGCAACGGACCAGACTAGTGTGTCGGAAGCGCAAAAGGTGCCCGTGGTCCAGATTTGGTAAGCAGCCGAAGCAACCGCAGCTCCAGGATTCGTCAAGGTATCCATCAGCAAGGCCCCTGCCCCAGTCGTCATGCCCGCAAGTCCATCGGTCGCCCACGGCGCCCAATGGACCACCGCTGAATCCACCGTCGCTGCCAGCTGCCCGTCGACCGGTGCGTGGTTGCACAACAGCGACGGCACCCCGGTGATCGTTGGAACCGGCACCGGATCCACCCG
>JALQTD010000022.1 GCA_023264155.1 Flavobacteriales bacterium
CCCGCGGATGCGTAAGTGTGGGTGGGCTCGTAGGCGATGGTCACATCACCGTCGCCGAACCACCAGAACGCTTGGGAGGCGCCGGTGCTGAGCTGCGTGAAGGCCACGGGGGCGTTCGTGCAGCCGAGGGTGTCGACGGCGAAGTCCGCCACCGGGACCGGGTGGATGGTCACGCTGTGGAAGGCCGTGTCGGCGCATCCCGTGAGGGGGTCGGTGTAGGTGTAGCCGGGGCTGTAGGAGCCCGGGGGTTGCTGCACGTGGTAGGTGCCTGCGTCGGGGTCGAGGACGTTGGGGCCAAACCAGGTTCCGCCCGAGGGGAAGGCCGGTGCCAGGGTTTGGTCCGTCAAATTGCCGCACCACCCATCCGGATTGCCCAAGGTCAACTCCGGCAACGGGTCCACGAATACCTGCATCGAATCGCGCGTGTAACACGTCCCCGCGCCATACTCCAGGGCGAACACGTGCGCCCCCGGCGTCAAGGCCTGCGGGTTCACCACGCCCTGCGCCGCATCCACGACGGCCGCGTCCGCCTCCGGCTCAAAGCTGAACCAGTTCACGAACAACTGCGGGCTGTAGCCTTCGAGCTGCAAAAGCGGGGCATTCGCACAAACCGTCGTGTCCAAGCCCGCCTCTGCGATGACCGGCTCATTCACCACGATGTCCAACGTGTCCGTATGCGTGCATCCCGTGACCGCGTCGGTGAAGGCGTAGACGACCTCAAAACTGCCCACCCCGGCGACCGATGGCTCAACCCAGCCCGACGGACTCACCGCCGCCGCTCCCGCGCCCAGCCCGGTGAACACGCCGGTGCCACCCGCATTGAGCCCGGGCGAGAAATCGGCCAACTGCTCCCCGATCGCTTGGTCGCACAGCACGAGGTCCGGCCCCGCCTCCACCACCGGCAACGCGTACACCTCCACCTCGTGTTCCAGCGTGTCCCGGCATCCCGTGACAGGCGATTGGTACCAGTAGATCAGGTCGTACACCCCCGCTCCCACCAGCGTGTTGAAGTCCGTTTCTTGCACCCCTGGGCCCTCCCACGTTCCGCCCACTGGCTCGGCCAGCGTCAGCGGCATGAGCGTGTCGTTGAGGCAGAACGCGTCATCGCCACCGAGCGAAAGCACCGGCAACGGATCCACCACCAGGGTCATGGAATCCGCGCTGTAGCAGGTGCCCGATCCCACCTCGATGATGAAGTCGTAGCTGCCGGGTGCGAGCGCCTGCGGATTGATGATGCCCGACACGTTGTTGACCAATCCGGCCTGCGCTTCGGCCGACATGCCCGACCAAATCCCGCCCGCCAGCGGCGCAAATCCTTCCAGCTCCACCAACGGCGCATTCGCGCAAGCCACCGTATCGAGCCCCGCATACGCCACCACCGGCGCGACCACCGTCACTTCGATGGTATCGCGGTTTGTGCAGCCGGAGACGAAGCTGTGGAAGGTGTACACGATTTGGTACGTCCCCTCCCCGGCCACCGAGGGATCGAACACCCCCTCCGGCGTCACGGCCGCATCCGCCACCGCCCCCACGCCGGACCATTCGCCCAGCCCTCCGAAGCCGTCCAAGGGCGCGTACCCGCTCAACACGTGCGGAATGGGCTGGTCGCAAAGCGTCAAGTCTTGGCCCGCGAACACGAGCGGCAACGGCTGCACCGTCACGTGGTGATCCGCCGTATCCCGGCATCCCGTCACCTCATCCTCCACCCAGTAAGCGATGTCGTACCCCCCCGCCCCGACCAGGGTATTGAAGTCCGTGCCGATGACGCCCGTGCCGAACCACGTCCCGTCGTCGGGCGTCGGCGTGGTCAGCGGCATGAGCGTGTCGTTCAAGCAGAACACGTCGTCGTCGCCCATGCTGATCGCCGGAAGCGGATCGATGGTCAGCACGAGCGAATCCCGCGTGTAGCAGGTACCCGTGCCGTTCTCGTAGACAAGAACGTAGTTGCCCGGGGCCAAACCCTGCGGCATCACCACCCCCGCATCCCCTTCCAATGCCGCATCATTGCCCCCCGTGGCCCCAAAGATCCAGCCCCCCGTCAGCGGGCTGTACCCGTCGAGCACCAGTTCCGGCGCGTTCGCACAAGCCACCGTGTCCATTCCCGCTTCCGCGACCACCGGCATCACCACCTCCACCGCGAGCGTGTCCCGCCCCACGCACCCCGTCATCGGATCCGTGAAGGCGTACACCACATCGAACAGCCCCACGCCACTCACCGAAGGATCGAAAGCGCCCTCGTCGCCCACCGCCGTCGACGCCCCGGCCAGTCCGTAATACCAATCCCCCGCCGGATCCGCCGCCACCGGACTTGCTCCTTGCAGTTGCTCCACGATGGGCTGGTCGCACAGGAGCACATCTGCGCCAGCATCGACCACCGGCAGCGCCAGCACCTCAACCTCGTGTTCCGCCACGTTCGTGCATCCTGTGGCCGGGTCCGTGTAGGTGTAGGCCAAATCATACCCCCCCACTCCCGTCATCGCATCGAATGCCTGCGGATCCGTCCCGGCCACCAAGCCCGCCCCACTCCATGCCCCGCCCGCCGGCAACGCCACGGGCAACTCCACCACCGAATCGTTCACACAAAAAACGGACGCGGGCTCCACGTCCAGCACCGGCAACGCCAGCACCTCGAGCGCTACCGTGTCCCGCGTCAAACACGAACCGCCCCCGTAGGTCAGCACGAAGTTGTGCTCCCCCACCCCCACGGCCTCCGGATCCACCACGCCCCCCGCATCCACCAAGCCCGCCACCGGTCCCACCCCGCTCCACGTTCCTCCCGTGCCCGGCTCGAACACCACGTCCCCTCCATTCAAACACACGACCGCATCCGGACCCGCATCCGCAAGTACAGGCGCCACCACCTCCACAACCAACGTATCCGATGCCGTGCACCCCGTGACGGGATCGGTGTGCGCGAACCCGATTTGGTACACCCCCACCCCGCTCAGAGACGGGTCGAACGCTCCCGAAGTCGTCACCGCTGGCGAACCGAAGTACGTGCCCGGCTGTGGCGTGGCCCCGGCCAGCTGCTCCACGATGGGCTGGTTGCAAAACACCACGTCCGGCCCCGCATCAACCACCGGCAACGCATGCACCGTGGTGCTAAACGTCGCCCACTCCGAACACCCGTTGGCATCGGTAACGAAGGCCTCCACCGTGAACGGACCGCTCGCCGCGGGCAAGAAGCTCGCCGATTCGCCGAGCGAAGCAACGGGTGCAATCCACTCGATGAAATACGGGGCGGCGCCGCCGTCTGCGGTGGCGGTGTACGTGGCGGAATCGCCGAGGCACAGCTCGGCTGGACCGGAAAGGGTGAGGGTCGGACGGGCGAGGACGGTGAGGGTTTGGCTTGAAGAAGTGGCGCACGACCCAACGCCGTATGTGTAAGTCGCTTCGTATTCCCCGGGCGCCAGCAAACCGGCGTCCCACGCGCCCTCCGGCGACAGCGCCAGCCCGGACCACGTTCCGCCCGAGGGCGTGAAACCCGCCAGCTGCACCACGGTATCCACGTCGCACACCGACGCCCCGGGCCCCGCCACCGCTTGTACCGGCTCCGCGATGTCGGCGATGGTGCTGACGGTGTTCGTACAGCCCTGTGCATCGGTGTACGCATACACCACCGGGGCCTCACCCGCTCCGGGAATGGACGGATCGAACAGCCCCGAAGGATCGAGCACCCCCACACCGGACCACACACCGCCCGGCGGCTCAGCCGGAGGCAGGAACTCAACAATGGCTTGATCGCATGCTTCCAAGGTGTCCGTGACAAACACGTCGGGCAGCGGCAGGACGATGATCGACAAGTCCTCCTCGCTGACGCACCCGTTGCTGTCCACCACGACGCCTTCGAGTTCCGGGGTATCCCCGAGGGCCACCTCGATGGTCGCTTGGTCGTCGCCCACCAACGTCCAGCCGTCCCCCATCAGGGTGATGTCGTAACCGGAACCCGATCCACCAAACGCCACCGCCGTCACCACCGCCTCGTCGCCGTCGCACACCGTCAAATCATCGGCGATGAGGGAAAAAGCAGGGTTGCTGAGGATGGTCACTTGGCGCGTGTCGGAAGTGGCGCAAGTCCCCGTTCCATAGGTGTAGGTGAACGTGTGGTTGCCCGGTGGGAGGTTGTCCAAATCCACCACACCCGCTGCCGGATCCAGGATGTCCGCAGGCCCTTGCCACAGCCCTTGCGTAGGCGGGGAAAAGCCGGTGAATTGCACCGTCGTGTCCTCGTCGCAGAAGGCCAAATTGGGCCCCGCATCCGCAAACAAGGGCGCGTACACCTCAATCGTCAAGTCATCCGAATTCGTGCAGCCATTCGCATCCGTGAAGCTGTACGTCACCTGCCACGACCCGATGCCGAGGTCCGCCGGATTCAACAGCCCTGAGGGCAAGATGCCGGTGCCGGACCACGCGCCGCCCGCCGGCGTTCCCGAGCTCAACAGGGTGTCGATCGCTTGGTCGCAAAACCCGCCCAGCGACCCGGCCTCAACCACGGGCAGCGCGTTAACGCCGACCGCGGCCGTCGCGGCGTCGGTGCAGCCTTGGGCGTCCGTCACGGTCAAGGCCACGGTGCCGGCTCCAGGTTCGGCGGTGAACACCGGATTTGGCCCGGTAAACACTTCGGCCCCGTACACCCAATCGAGGACGTAGCCGGGGGTGCCATTCGACACATCGGCCACCGGCACGATGTCGCTGCCTTCACAGACCGCATCCGCGACCATCAGTGCGACCTCCGGCAACGGGTCCACCACGAGGTTCACCGTCGTTTCCGCGTCGCAGGTGATGAGCCCGTAGTCGTTGGTGCCCGTGATGGTGATGGTCAGGTCGTCGGTCGGGGCGTACACGGCGGCCTCGTTGCCCGGATCGATGGAAACGGGTGCGCCGGACCAGCTGTAGTTGTCGGCGCCCGTGACTTCCACGAGTTGGTCGAGGCCGGCGCACGCGGAGGACGGTTGGCTGACGACCAAATCCGGCGCCGCATTCACAACCATCGCCGACTGATCGCTCGCCGTGCCGCAGGCGTTGGTCAGGAAGCCGTACACGACCCAGGTCCCGGGGGTGTTGAGCGATAAGGTTTGGCTTACATCAATGGGCGCCAAAACCTGTTCCCCCTCAATGTACCACTCGAAACTCGCGTTGCCATCCCCGCCAGCGTCCCAGGCCTCGACTTCCACCACCCACGTCTCCCCTTCGCACGCGATGCCGCCCGGCGTGATGTCAATGCTCGCCGGGCTGTAGGCCTCGATCACATACGTCGCCTCGGCCGGCGCGCAATTCACGCCCACAGCACTCACCGTCTGGGTGACGGTGTAATCCGCTTCATCATAAAACACAATGGACGGGGAAGCCGACGCGGCCGAGGTCCCGTTCGTGAAGGCGTAATTGCCGCCGGAAACCGTCCATTGGTGGATGTAGCTCCCGCAAAACGCCGGCTGCTGCATGCTCGCGTTGAAGTCCACATCCAACGGGGCGCAACCCGAGGTCGCGGACAAGGTGGCGCCTGCGGCAGGCGCTGGGATGACGCACACCTGCACGGTGTCCTGCGAGTCCTCGCAATACGCGTGGTAGTCGTAAATCGTCACCTCGTACAACCCCGGTGAATTGTAAACCACTTCCGACCAGCTTCCGAGCCCGGGGCTCGCAAAGGCCGTGCCTGTGCCTTCGAGGGTGGTCACGCTCCAGTACATGTCCGATTCCACGCAATCGTCTTCGGTGACGATGAGTCCGGTGCCTTGGGCGTAGTAGTCGTACACGCCGACGCACACCTCATCCGGCCCCGACAGGTGGGCGTCGGGGGTGCCGTGCAGGCGGATGGGGTCGATGGTCGAAATGGATGTGCCGCACTCGTTCTCGGCGGTCACCTTGAAACGGAGGGAGTTGGGCGTGCCTTCGGGGGTGGTTTCGCCGCACGAATCGTCGTAGTAGGTGTGCGCCACGCTCGCGGGTGGCGGGTGGCTGTAGGACGCGGAAATGCCGTCGCCGAATTCCACGGTGTAGGTCGTGCCAGGGACGTTGTTCGTAAACTCGGTGATGGGGAAGACCAAATCCGCCGGCGAGCACAACCCCACGGTATTCCCCGGATTCGCCGTGCCGATGGTGGGATTCGAGCCCACGAACACCTCCTCCACCCACGTGTTCGTGCAGCCGTTCGCCCCCTCGAGGGTCAAGGTGATGTCGAAGTAACCGAAGTCATCGTAACTCGTTGTCGGCGGGTTGACAAAGTTTGGCGAAGCAAAGGTCGTGTCCTCCCCGTTGCCCCAGTCCACGTGCCAAGACGTCACGAAGGGCAGCGGGGGCAGGATCATCTCGTAATTGGGCCAGTCCACATCGGATTGGCACAGGGGCGCAATCGTCAGGTCGGGGGCGGGGATTTGGAGCAGCTGTATGGTTTCCGAATGAACATCCGGGCAGGAGCCGTCGCCATTGGTGGCCGTCAGCGTCACCGTCACGAAGGTGGCGCCGCCGCCGTCCAACAGGTAGAAATGCGTGGGGTTCGAGGCCGACGAGGCCGGCGAATCGTCACCAAAATCCCAGGAATAGGCGGTTCCGGTGCCGCCGGTGGTTTGGTTCGAAAAGGCAACCCCCTCGTTCCCGCACACCCCGTCATCCGCAGTGAAGAAGGCATCGGGCTGCGTCAACGCCACCACCTCGAGGGAGTCCACACACGTGTCGCCCTCCGCGCCGTACAAGGCGTAGGTCCACCACCCCAGCGCGTCGAGTTCGTACGGCCCTTCAGCCGCCAGGGAATCGGAGTTCACGCCGGTGGGCGAGGTCCAAGCGACGCCCAGCCAGGCAGCCGTGTCCACTTCCCAATCCGTCCCGTACATCGGCCAATCTGCGCCCGGACAAACCCCCACCTCAGCCGGAAACTCCGGCGGACAGTCTTGCGCCTGAAGCAGCCCGAATTGGAAGCTCAGGGCTCCAACCACCAACAGGGTCCGTGTGATGTGCTTTAAGCGAGGCATTGCAGGTTATTCAACGGCTTTCAAGGGGGTGCGGTTGCACTCCGCTCGATCGACGCGAATGCGAATGTACTTGTGATTCTGAAACACGCCAAAGTTTTTACCTTGCGACCATGTTAAGACCCCGCATGATTTGGCTTTTCGTAGCTGGAAGCGTATGTGCTTGCACGACCCCCGAGGCCCCGCGCAAACAATTGAAAGACGTGGATTTCAAGGCCCTGACGACCCCCTGCGATTGCCTCGAAGCGGCGACGGTGATGTACGACCATTCCAGCGAGTTGGTATTGAAAATAAAAGGATTGTCCGATCGGACCCGGAAGCACAACAACCTGGGCGAACCGACCCCCGATGCCGTGTTGGATTCGCTGTTGATGCTGTCGGAGCAATTGCGCGCGGATTTGGAAGGACCTGGGCGCGACCTGCACGCAGCGTGCAAGGAACTCGTTGCGTTCAATGCGGTGGGGGAAGGTGCTGAGGAGGTAGATTGCGACAACCTGGATCGGTTCCGGGCAGCCCATGTCCGTCTGGACCAACTGAAAAAAGGAGCCCAGCCATGAAGCACCTCCTGCTTGCCCTTGCCAGCTCGCTGCTGGTCGCCCTGCTCAGCGCACAATGCACCCCTCCCTCCGGCGGACTCGAGGGGAAAGTTGCGCAACATGCTGCTTACTCGGTGGAATTCATTCCTGAGCTCCGGATCGCAGAATGGGTGGCGTACGAGGTGACGGCTGCTGAAGTGCGGGGGTCGCGTTACGAGCGGACCGACGACTTCCGGCCCGATCCGGCCTTTCTGGGGATGAGCCCTGGTGCGAGCGACTACCGCGGCAGCGGCTTCGACCGCGGCCACCTTGCGCCCGCAGCCGACATGGCCTACGATGCACGCGCCATGTCGGAGAGTTTCTTCATGTCGAACATGACCCCGCAACATCCGAGCTTGAACCGGGGCCGTTGGAAGTCGCTGGAATCCGAGGTCCGGCAATGGGCGGTGGAGAAGGGCGCCCTGTGCGTGGTGGCCGGGCCCGTGTTGACGTCGGGGTTGGAGGAACTGCCGAGCGGGGTCGCCATTCCGGAATGGTTTTTCAAGGTGGTGTACGACCCGGCGCCCACGCCCTCGGCCATCGGGTACCTGTTTCCGAACGCGAAGTGCCCGAATCCCGTGTCGGCTTACGCTGTGCCGATTGACCGCATTGAAGCTTTGACGGGGTTGGACTTGTTTCCGGGGTTGGATGAGGCGCTCGAGCGGGCGGTACCGGTGAGCGGATGGTGAGGCGGCGGGGAGCGGAGTGGGCCGGGTTTGGGCTGGTGAATGCGCTGGCGCTGGTTTTGGGCGGGCGGTTCACGGGGCCGGGCGTGCAGTCGGCCTGGTATCAGGGGCTGAGCCAAGCGCCGTGGACGCCGCCGGGCTGGGTCTTCGGGGTGGCGTGGACCGTGGTGATGGTGGGCTTGACGGCCTTCATGGTGCGGGCCACGCGGACGCGCCGGCTGGTGGCGGTCTTTGCCTTGCAATGGGCGCTCAACATCGCTTGGAATCCCGTGTTTTTCGCGTGGCGCGCGCCGTGGGCGGGCCTGGTGGTCATCGTGGCGCTCGCGGGCACGGTGGTCGGGCTGGCGCGGCTGGGCGGGCGGCAGGCCGTGTGGCTTGTGCCTTACTTGGTTTGGCTTGCGATCGCGACCTCTTTAAACGCTTGGATCGCCCTCTTCAACTAGGCCAAATCCCGCGTCAGTAACTCATCTCATCCAGCTTCACCCGACCGCGGAACACCCGGTAAACAAAGGCGAAGTACCCCACCACCAGCGGCACCCCGATCGCGGTGATGGTCAGCAACAGCCGCAGCGTGCGCTCCGACGAAGCCGCCTCCTCCAAGGTCATCCCCCCGTCCGGATCCAACGTGCTGGGGATCAAAAACGGGAACTGCTGCGCGAACACGAGTCCGAGCAAGGCCGCGATCATCCCGGCGCTGGCAAAAAACGCCCAACCGTACCGGCGGCGGCGCACCAACAGCGGAATCACCATCGAAGCGAGGAAGGCCGCGCCGGCAAAGGCCACGAACCCCGGCCGCTCCCAGAGCCGCCCCAGCACCTCCGGGTTCCACGCGAACAGCACCACCGTGCTCAAGGCCATTGCCCCGTAGAAAAAGAACAGCGCAATGCGGTTGAGGAACTTCACCCGGTCGAAGAGTTTGTCCTCGGTCTTCAGCAACAAGTACAAACTCCCGTGCACCGCGTACAAAGCGGCCACCGCCAGCCCCACCGTCAGCGGGAACGGCTTCAACATCTCGACGAGCCCGGCCCCGCGGTACACGCCCTCCGCATCCACCGGCAGGCCCAGCATCAAGTTGCCCAGCGCCACCCCGAGCAACACGCTGATGACGAGGCTCGACAAGAAGTAGCTGAAATCCCAAAACTTCCGCCACCACACCATCGGTTCCTTCGACCGGAACTCGATGGAAATCGCTCGTCCGATCAAGGCCGCGAGCAGCAGGAAAAACGGCACGTAAAACGCCGAAAACGCCGTGGCATACGCCTCCGGAAAACCGGCGAACAGCGCGCCCCCTGTGATGACCAGCCACACCTCGTTGCCGTCCCACACCGGCCCCACGGCATTCAGCGCAATCCGCCGGCTCTGCTCCTTCCGGAAAAACGGGTGCAACAGGCCCGCCCCGAGGTCGAAGCCGTCGAGCACGGCGTACAGCGTCACCGTAAACCCGATGACCAGGAACCAAATCGTGTGCAATTCCAATCCCATCATGACCAAGCAGATTGCAAGTGAGACGCGCGCTCCGATTCCTCTCGGTCCGGCCCATGCAGGATTTTCTTCCGCAGCAGGTAGATGAACAAGAGGAAGAGGACCAAATAAATCCCGGTGAACAAGATCAGGCTGAACCACACCTGCTCCGCCCGCACCGCCTCGCTCAGCGCGTCCGAGGTCCGGAGCAACCCGTAGACCACCCAGGGCTGCCGGCCCATTTCGGCGGCAAACCAGCCGGCTTGGTTCGCGATTTGGGGCAGCAAAACCGCCACGACCAGCGCCCGCAACGTCCAGGTCGACGCCTCCAACCGGCCGCGGCGCTGCAGCACGAACGCCCACGTGGCCAAGGCAATCAGCGCCATCCCGATCGCCACCATGATGTGGTAAAACTGGAAGACGGCATTGACTTGGCCCGGCCGGTCCTCCGGCGCGAAGGCGTTCAATCCCGTGACCGGCGTGTCCGGCGACCCGCTCAGCAGAATGCTCAACCCGCCCGGAACCCCGAGGCCCGTGACTTCCTGCGTCGCGTCGTCCACCCAGCCGAAGAGGTACATGTCCGCCGGCCCCTCCGCCGCATAATGGCCCTCCAGTGCCGCGAGCTTCGCCGGCTGGTGCTCCGCGACCACCTCAGCCGCCACGTGCCCGCTGAACAGCTGCGCCCAGCTCGCCACCAGCACCACCGGCAAGGCGATGGCCAGGGCCTTCCGTGCCACGTCCACGTGCTGCTTCTTGATCAGGTACCACGCCGCGATGCTCGCCAGCAAGAACCCGCCCGCCAGGAAGCTCCCGAGCCAGACGTGCATCAGCCGCTCTACCGAACTCGGGTTGAGCACCATGGCCCAAAAGTCCACGATTTCCGCCCGGGCGTCCAGCCCCTCGCCCACCACGTGGTAGCCCGCCGGGGTCTGCTGCCACGAATTGGCCACCACGATCCAAACCGCCGAAAACATGCTCCCGAGCCACACCCCCACCGCCGACACGAAATGCCACACCGGTTTCACCCGCCCCCATCCGAACAGCAGCACACCGAGGAACCCCGACTCCAAAGCGAACGCGAAAATCCCCTCCGCCGCGAGGGCCGAACCGAAGACGTCCCCCACATACCGCGAGTACACCGCCCAGTTCGTCCCGAATTCAAATTCCATGACGATGCCCGTGGCCACCCCGAGTCCGAACGTGAGCGCGAACAGCTTGATGAGGAAGCGCGTGAGCTGCCGCCACACGGCCTCAGCGGTCCGCAACCACTTCCACTCCGCGAGCACGATGAGCAATCCGAGGCCGATGGAAAGCGGCGGGTAGATGTAATGGAAAGCCACCGTGAAGGCGAACTGAATCCGGCTGAGAATTTCAACGTCCATGGAGGCAAAAGTCGCCCGTGCGGCCGAGGACTGTCGTAACGCAGGTCACGGAGCGCGTTATCTTTGGGCCATGGAAAATGCTGCTGCGCGGTTTTGGGACGGAGCGATGTCGCTCGCGAACTTTCTCGAGGAGTTGATGGCGTGTGAAGTGCGCGAGGATGCGCCGTACGACAAGTACATTCCGGTGAACCGGTCGCGGGTGAAGCGGATCCGCAAGCAGCTCGAGCTGTCGACGGAGGTGGTGGTCGCGGCGAGGGCGGTTCCGGCGGGCACGCGTTGGCTCGTGGTGAACGAGCATTGGTGCGGCGACGGGGCCCAGGTGTTGCCGGTCCTCGAGGCCATCGTAGCGGCGAGCGCAGGCCAAATCCAAGCCCGCGCCTGCTACCGCGACGCCGACACCGACCTCATCGACGCCTACCTCACGAACGGCGGCCGCAGCATCCCCAAGGTCATCCAGCTCAACGCGGCCGGCGACGTGACGGGCACCTGGGGCCCACGCCCCGCCGAAGCCACCGCGCTCGTCCAGCGCGTCAAGGCCGACCCCGACCCGGCCACCGCCGCGAACTACGCCGAGCCCTTGCACGCCTGGTACGCCACGGACCGCCAGCGGGCCATCCAGGCCGAGCTGCTCGCCCTCCTCGCTCAGGCCTGAAAGTACAGCTCCCGGATGCTCCGCGCCGCGCCCAGTTCCGGCCACACCTCCTCCCGAACGTAGGGGGCGAGCGGTTGGTCGAGGCGGGGCAACTTGCGCAGGGCGGCCGCGATTTGGCGATCCCAAACCCCGGCGCAACGCAGCGCATCATCCGGCCGCACCCACTTCCGGCGCGTCCCTTCGTCCATCGGCTTCCACGGGGCATTCAAGTTCAAGTAACCGTAATCATCGGTCAGCTGCTCCCCCGGGTGGATGTCGCGCACGGCCACCTCGAAGTCGAACACGGTACTCAGGCAGTTGCTCCTGAAACTGTGGTTCACATACCGCGCGTGGTCCCAACACAGGACCATCTCGCCCCGTGCGTTCTTGAACGCGAAGTACTCCAGTTGATCTTGGGCAAATGCCGGAAGTGCGGCCACTTCGGCCGGCGTGAACACCCGGTCCAGCGGATCCTGGACCCAGGTGATGGTTCCCTTGGGAATGAACGCGGTAGCGACCACTCCCCGGCCCACCTCATCGCTGATGAATTGGACCTCAGTGTGCGGGTGCATCATGTTGGTAGACGCGAATGTGCATCGCCTTCAGGCCAAATGATTCCCGCCCCACAAAAATTATTTTCGCTGCCTTGCGCCGCGCGCCCGTCGCTTACAACCGGGCCACGAGCAGCCCGCACTCGGTCGGCACAACGTGGTGCTCCACGCCCTGCTCCACGAACCAATCGAGGAACGGCCGGCACTCCTCCTCCCGGTCGATGACGTTGTCGGCGAGCAACACCGTGCCCGGACCGATGAGCTTGCGCTCGAGGAGGTCGAGCAGTTGCGGGTGGTACTGGTTCTTTTGGGCGTCGAAAAACACGAGGTCGTAGGGCGCTTCCAGCCCCGCGATCACCGCCCGAGCCTCGCCGATGAGCACCTTGACGGGGACCTCGCATTCGTCCATGAGGGACTGGGCGTTGCGGCCTACTTCTTCATGAAATTCAATGGTGTCGAGGTGGCTGCCTGTGGGCATGCCGGATACGAGGTAGAGCGCGCTCAGGCCATGCGCGGTGCCGATCTCGAGGGCGCGTTTCGGGGATGCCGTCAGGGCGAGGGCTTGCAGCAATCCGCCGGTGTCGGCGCGGATGGGGTTGCGCCAGCCGTAGCGGCCGTCGGCGTTCGTGTAGCTCTCGCCGTGCTTGGCGTAGGTTTCCAGTTCCGCGATGGCGGCTTCGATTTTTTCGGTCCTCATTTTGAACGATTTGGGCCAAAATATACACCACGTGAC
Source organism: Flavobacteriales bacterium (assembly GCA_023264155.1). Classification (GTDB taxonomy): domain Bacteria; phylum Bacteroidota; class Bacteroidia; order Flavobacteriales_D; family Sanyastnellaceae; genus JALQTD01. Next base: position 12,982 of record JALQTD010000022.1, read on the forward strand.
ACTTTCTTGACAAACCGAATTGCACGGCACAAAAAACCCCTCCTGTCTCCAGAAGGGGCTTACGCTCTGAGGCGGCTGAGTGGGCAATACTGGACTCGAACCAGTGACCTCTGCCATGTGAGGGCAGCGCTCTAACCAGCTGAGCTAAATGCCCAGAGCGGGCGCAAATTTCGCAAAAACCTCCTCTGTTTCGACATGCAGCGCGAAAATATTTGATGCAACCTGTCGAACGCCTTGCCGGTTTTCATCCAACATGAAAATTCCTGCGCTCGCTCTCCTGTTCCTGCCGCTCGCCGGTTGGGCTCAGTCCATCGGAAACCTGGCCATTCCACTTGGCGGAATCCCCATTTATAATGTGTCGGGAGGACTCGATTTCGTCGTTGCGCCGGAGGATGCCCCTGAAACGCAGTGGCCGGTGGTTTGGGAGGCTTGGCGCGATACGCCCTATGCCCCGGCGGCCTTCGATGGGTGGCGCGTGCCCACCCGCGAGGAATGGCGGCTCATGTGCGCCTACCGAGACCGAATCCCCGGCTTGGAAAGCTACCTGTACTGGACGGACGAGGCCGCCGACGAGCACTACGCCTACGCCCAGTACCTGCCGAATAACCCGGCCACGGGCTGCACGCTCGAGGGGCCGGAAGTGCACCACCGCAAGCGCGCGGCAGCCGTCCGGCTTGTGCGCTCGCCCGAATAATTGTAAGAACGATTGCCGTTCGCCCTTCTTCCGCCTGACACGTCTCTACAGCCGTGACCACAACCATAAAATCGGGTAGCTCCGACCGCTAGGACAATTTGACATTCCTCTGCTTCATGTTTTGAAAAAAAAAAAAAAAAAACGTAACCTTGCAATGAACGCCCTTTCCCCTTGATAACCAACTCGAAACTAAATTCATCCCGCACCATGAAAATGCATTTATTTACCGCATGCTTGGCTGCAAGCACCGCCCTCGGGAACGCTCAAACGCAAATCGGCACCCAAGTGGTTTCCTTTGGGGATGGATTGCCCGTTGAGGGGTTGGAGGTTTCGACAGAAATCACGGTTGCGCCATTTGGTGACATCACGAATTTTTTCTCAATCACTTCCGTTGACACCACGGATGCTGATGGCCTGGTCCAAACGCAATTGGATGCGGCACAATACGATTTGTCGCCATTCGGTGTCGGTTTTGCATACATCACCTCCTCCTTCACGGATTGTGATTCCGCTGAATATTCCTCCATGGCGTACGTCATGGAGTTGTACGATGGCGTGACGAATCCAGACACACTGTTCCAGGAGGTTTATTGTGACACCGCTTGGTACAACGGGAATTGCGAATTTATGCTGCAAGTGGACACGGTTGCGGGTTCGGATTTGGTCAACTTCATGCACTTTCAAGTCTCCGATTTGCCTCCGGATGCTTTCATCTCATTGCTCCAGGAGGGCAACGGGATGTTGAACATCGGTGGGCCGGAGGAAAACGGATTCAACTCCTCTCAAGTGCCCGTCGGAGACTATGTCTGCGTTCATGTGGAATCCTATCACTGCGGCAATTGGGTGGACTGTGTGGGAGACATCCCATGCGATTCCTTGTACTTGAACATCGACGAAAACCACCCCGTGTTTGATTATCAGTTCACGGTGGTCAACCTGCCGCAAGACGGGCTGTTCACCTGGGAAATCACGACCGCTGACGGAACGGTCCTGGTTGGCCCCTACACGAACCAGTTCAATCCAACGGCATCCTTACCGGCTTGGGGCGTCCTCGGCGAAGAAACCCTGTACACCGAAGATGTTTACGAGCTGTGCTTGCATGTCACTTCCGAAAACTGCGGATACGACTGGCACCCCTGCATCGAATTTGACGGAGCAGGCAACATCCTCGATCATGTTCATGAGTTGCCGGCCCAAAGCCTCGCCCCTTTCCCCAACCCATCGAACGGCATCGTGCACTTCGTGCAACCGGTTCGAGAAGTCTCCATTTTCAACATGTATGGGGTGTTGCTTGAAACAATCCAGAACGCCTCGGCGGTCGACCTGAGCAAATACGCCCCTTCCGCTTTTGTGTTCATCGTTGCCGATGGAGAGCGCTACGAAGTGCACAAGGTGATGAAAACCGAGTAACGTAGTATCCCAAAAAGTGTGTGCGACACATCTCCCCAATCACTTAGCACATCGAACGGCTCTCAATTTGCCGCCAAGCAGAGCACGCTGAGCAGGGCTGCGCCGAGGGCGGGGAAGATGCGGTTCATGGCGTTCGGTAGGGGACGAAAGTAGGTGCTGTCCCGCTTCAGGACTCGCTTTCAGGCCAAAACGTCGCCCGCCCCGCCCCGCATTTTTTCCACACCCCTTTCACACCGTGCCCTATTTTGGCCTGCAAAATCCAACGCATGGCCCGCCTCTCCACCGACGAGCGCATCGCGCGCATGACCTTCGCCTCCGTCTACCCGCACTACGTGGCGAAGGTGACACGAAAAGGCCGTACGCTCGACGAACTGCACGCCGTCATGAGCTGGCTCACCGGCTACAGCGCAGCGGAACTGCTCGCTTTAGCCGCGAGCGAGCTCACGTTAACCGAGTTTTTCGCTCAGGCAGCGCTGCCCCCAGGAGCAAATCGCATCCAGGGGCTCATCTGCGGCATCCGCGTCGAGGACATCGAAAACCCGCTCACGCAGCAGGTGCGCTACCTCGACAAGGTGGTCGACGAACTCGCCCGCGGAAAAAAGCTCAGCAGCATCCTGCGGAACTGAATCACTGCATGCAGCGCACGCTCAATCCGTAGTTTTTCGGCGGAACATAGCCGCTCAGCGCGCCCCCGGCGAGCACCCGGTCGATGGCCGTGGTGCTGCTGCCTTCGGTCCCCGTCCACCACGCGGTGTGGGTGTTCTGGTTTTCATAGCCGCCGTTGGGATGGCGCCAACCCGTCGGGAGCGCCGTGAAGCCGGAGGCATTGGTGCCATCCCAATCCGGAGCTGTGGCCTTGAGGTCGACCGCATTGACCACTTCGGCCATCATCGTGTTCCACTCGGCCGCCAAGGGCACGTGCCAGCCCGCCGGGCAGAGCAAGCCGGTTTGCACCGCCCAGAAGTTGTAGAGGCGGCCGTTGGTTTCCACTTCCGCAGTTTCGTCGGCCGTGCCTTCCGCATAGTACGAACGGGCACCGGAGGTCGTGGAGCTCCACGGGCCGTTGAGCAGGCCGCTGGGAATGCTCGAACCGTCCGAATAAAGGGTGGTGCGGAGGTTTTCGGCGAACCAGCACTGGCCGCCGATTTGGACCGTGGCGTAGGCGTAGTCGTCGAATGCCCAGCGGGCGTGGCCGCACGAGAATGCCGGGGTGGTGACCGTGATTTCGGGGCCGTAGCCCGTTCCGACCGCGTTGATGGCGAAGGCGCGGATGTGGTACGTGGTCAGGGGCAGCAGGCCGGAAAGGGAGCCGCTGAACGGACCGTGGCCGCTGAGGGCAACCTGCAGGGTGTCGTCGGCGATCGTGGGCGCGCCGGTCGTGTTGTAGCAGAACCCTTGGGCGAGGACCGGTTGGCCGCCGTGCGAGCCGAGAAGTCCGTTCAAGGTGAGGGGCCAAACCGAGGCATCCCCCCCAAACGTCTTCACGATCGGCACCAAGCTCGCGCCCGGCGTAATCACTTGGCCCGCGCTCGTGAGGGCGGTGGCGGCTTGGAGGGTGCCGTAGCGATCGACCGTGGCCGTGGTGCCAACGGTGGTGCCGCCGGCGACGGTGATCGCGATTTGGCCCACCACCTCATCGGTCGCCCCCCCATCCGAAAAGCCCACGAGCTCGCCCTGCAACTGCATGCGCGCCGCGACCACCTCCGGGATGTTCGAGTACTTCGAATTCGAATTCAGCGCAATGTTCGCCGGATGGCCCTCCGCCAGTGTCAACAACAGCGCGTCATAGTAATACGGCCGCAAGACCACGCCATCCATGAAATTCCGGATGTATACGCCGGCGTTCAAGGTCCACCCTGACAGGTCCTGGTCGAACGCATCCGCGCTGTAGAACATCCGCTCCATGTAGGTAGCGTTGCTCACGTCCCACTGGTCGAGCGGTTGGTTGAACGCGTTCGCGTTTTGGAACATGTACGACAAGCGCGTGGCTGAACTCACGTCCCAGCCGTTCAGCGGCTGGTTGAAACTGACCGCCCCATCGAATAAATCATAAAAATCCGTGACGCCGGAAACGTCCCACGAGCTGATGTCCCGGTTGAACGACGACGCCGAACGGAACATGGAATTGAGCGCCGCCACACCGGTCATCGTGAAGTTCGCGATGTCCCCGTTGAAGCTTTGGGCATTGCTGAACATCCCGTTGCACAAGGCCAAATTCGGCAAGGTCCAACTGGTCAAGTCCTGGTTGAAATTGATCGCACTCTGGAACATGCTCCGCGTGTCCGTGAGCGAGGCCAAATCCCACGCATCCAAGGGCTGATTGAATGAAACCGCATCCGTGAACATGGCAAAGGCCCCGGTTACGTTGGACACGTCCCAGCTGCTGATGTCTTGGTCAAAAGCCGAGGCCCCACGAAACATTTCGTTCATCCGCGTCACATTCGCCACATTCCAGCCCGACAAGTCGCCATTGAATGCGGCTGCGTTCTTGAACATCCGCTCCATGTTTGTGGCCGTTGACACGTCCCAACCGGACAAGTCTTGGTTGAATACCGGTGCGTTCTCAAACATGCCGAGCAAATTCGTGGCGCTGGTCAACTGCCAGTTGGACAGTGGCTGGTCAAACGACTGGGCGTTGAAAAACATGGACTGACAGCTGGTAGCACTGCTGACGTCCCACTGGTCCAGTGGCTGATTGAATGCGAGGCCACTGTACAGGAAGTTGGTGAAATTCGTCACCCCGCTCACATCCCAATTGTTCAATGGCTGATTGAAATCCCAGGCATTGGCGAACATGTTGGACATGTTCGTTACGTTTGAAACGTCCCAACTTCCGATCGGCTGGTTGAAGGTCCGCGCGTCGTAGAACATGACGCTGAAATTGGTGGCATTCGACATGTCCCACCCGGAAATGTCGCTGTTGAACGAATACGCCGCCCGGAACATTTGTGAGAACAGTTGACCGCTTGCGGGGTTCCACCCGGACAAGTCCCCGCTGAACACAAGGGCATCATAGAACATGCTTTGAAAGTCCGTGGCCGCGCTCACATTCCACCCGGAAATGTCCCCATCGAAAGCATAAGCCCTGAAGAACATGGAGTTGAAGTTCGTTGAATTCGAAACATCCCAGCTGTTCAAGTCTTGGTCGAAGGCGATCGCCTTTTGGAACATCCCGTCGAAGCGGATTCCAGAACTGACCACCCAGGCATCCAGCGGCTGATTGAACGACTGGGCGAGATGGAAGGTGTTGATGAACGAGATCACATTGCTCACGTCCCAGCTCGCGAGGGGAGAATTGAAGGCGTACGCCTCTGAGAAGGTCCCACTCAGGGAGGTGACGGAACTTGTATTCCAGCTGTTTAGGTTTTGGTTGAACACCAACGCCTTGTTGAACATGTTGGCCAAATTCGTAGCTGCACCCGTGACCCAGCCGCTGATGTCCCCATTGAACGCCGAGGCCTCCCGAAACATGCTGGCCAAGGACGTTACACCGCTCACATCCCACCCGGACAAATCCCCATTGAATTTGCTTGCCCGGAAAAACATCGCACCCATGTCCGTCGCCGAAGCCACATTCCATCCACTCACATCACCCGTGAAATTCCGCGCATTGTAAAATGTGTAAGTGAAGTTGGTGATGGAACTGACGTCCATGGCTGAAAGGTCCAGCTCCGTGAGCGCAAAGCAATCGGCAAAGGCGTATCCCGTGCTCGTTGCCGTGGGTGCCAACAACGGGACATCCGTGGCCGTGAATTCACAGTTGTTGGCCCCGCGAAACGCTTGCTCAAAATCCGACCACACCCCCGTACCGAAGCTCTTCACCTCCGTCAACAAGTTGCGTTGTCCATGGTTCGCTAACCGATACCGCCCGAAGTTTTCCGGGGTGGCCGCATCGCACGAAACCGACACGTCATACACCCCAGCTGCCGCATACGCGTGGTTGAAGTTTCCCCCCGTATGGAGCTGCGGCGCACTGCCGTCCCCCCAGTCGATGGTAACATCCGTCGATCCGCTCATCGTGAGGGTCAGCGTGGTCGGGCCCGTCAGCGTCCATTCAGTCACAAACGGAACCGTCTGCTGGGCATGCAGGCCTGCTGCGACTAGGGTGAAGACCAGCCATGCCTGCAGCTTGTAGGCCAAATCAGTAAGCATAGAAGAACTGGATGCGGTCGCCCGTGACCAAGTTCGCTCCTCCGTTGTTCGCCGGCACGTACGTGACGTCCGTTCCACTCACCGTCATGGCCGTTCCGCTCAACAGGATCCCATTCCGGTACATGCGCACTACGCTGGTCGCTGCTGGGGTTTGGCTCAGGGTAAACGCAGTCGCGTTGTCCGAGGCCACGGTCACTTCCTGCAACATTTCGGTGGTCGCCGAACCCGCCCCGCTGACCGCTGCATCCACGTACGCCGTGGTCGCCAGCTTCGTCGAATTGTCGCTGGCGCTTTGTGTCACCGCCGTCGTCCCCGTGGGCAAACTTGGCGTGCCCGTGAAGGTCGGGCTTGCCAGCGGTGCCTTCAAGTCCAGAGCCGTCTGCGTCGCCGTCGAAACCGGCTTGTCCGCGTCCGACGTGTTGTCCACGTTGCCGAGTCCGACCATCGCTGCCGTCACCCCGCTCACCGTGCCCGTAAACGTCGGGCTCGCCAGCGGCGCCTTCAAATCCAACGCCGCTTGCGCAGCCGTCGAAACCGGCTTGTCTGCGTCCAACGTATTGTCCACGTTGCCGAGTCCTACCATGGATGCGGTAATGCCCGTTGTGGTTCCCGAAATGCTCAAATTTCCACCGACGACGACGTTGCCATCCAATGCGGAACCGTTCATCACGCGTAACGAATCCATCAACGATTGCCCCGTAATTTGGAGCGAAGCCGATGACAGGGAAATCTGCTGGTATGCCTGTACCACCCCTAAATCATGCACGGAATCGCGAACGACCATCATCTGGCTTCTCAAGGAGTCCAAATAATCCGACATCAATCGATAATCCGTAGCAGAATAGCTATTCGAGCCCGCCACCTTGCTCGTTACGACAGATTGCGACCACCCGGTGTGGCTCAATGCAAATGCCATGGCTCCCATCAGGAGCAGTTGCTTCGTAATTTTCTTCTCGTTCATCGCATGATTCTTTTCATTTACCGGATATAAATTTCGATACATCGAAACAAAGGACAGATCGCATTTCTTCCTGTGAGGAGCTTTCATGAACACTGAAACACACATAAAGCACTGATTTTCAAATGCGTTATTAAAACGCAGCGAGCACATGCTATGAAGAACGAATGTGAGGGAACACCAACAAGCTCTCCGCGAAGTCCAAACGGCTTGACTCGTTTACGTCACCAGAGCGCAATGCATGCACTTCGCCGCACTTCTCATTTATGTGAAAACCTTGAAACACGCACGAACACATGGAACTCAAGCTCTTGCAAAACAAGTATTTAAAAGAAAATTCAATGTTCAATCCACGGCCATCCGTTCCTCAATGCCCTCAGCAATGTGATGAGCTATATGAACTAACCTCCTCAAAAAAGTAAATCCATTTCACCCACTTGATAGGTGAAAAAGACCAACTTGCGCAGACATGAACTGGAGGTACATCACCGTTGCATGCATGTTCGTTCCGGGCTTGCTTTTCGCCCAAGAAGGACGATGGAGCGAGATGGATGCCCGGTTCAACGAATTGTTCGCGACCTGGTCAGACCGGCCCGTGGAGATGGAAGTTTTCGGGCGGAAAGAATTGATGGAGGCCCTCGAACACGACGAATGCGATCGGGCCTTGGTGGCCCAATCCCTCATTGCGCGAGCCGGCATGATGCTGAACCGACCCTTCGCTGCCGGGGAAGACCTGCTGTCCCTTCCTTCGGGATGTGCGGACGACTACCCGCGGCTTCATTACGATTTGGGCTACCGGCTCATGCAAGCCAATGAGCCGCAGCTCGCAGCATCCCGGCTCATGCGGGCAACAGCTTCCACCAAATGGGCCAGCCACGCATGGAACCTGCTGGGAACGCTTCGGTCGCAACAGGGCGATTACGATGGGGCTGTCGAGGCATGGAAGGCCGCGCAAGCCGCCGTCATGGGCATTCCGAATCCAAGCATTTACGTGAATTTGGGAGGTGTGGCATCGCACAGGAGGCAGTGGAAGGAAGCCGTACATTGGTTTAATTTGGCGTTGGAGGCCCAAATCTGGAATGAGCGCGAAGGCGCGTACACCTTCCTCTACGATATCCGTCCCATCATCCACACGAACTTGCTGCGAAGTGCCGTGAATGCCCGTGACACGGCCCAAGCGGACATGGCTTGGCAACGCATGTGGCCGATTCAAGGTGGCAGCGACACGATGCTCGAGTTGCGCACCATGCTGGACTACGCATTGTGGCGGCAACGGCAAGAATTGGTGCCCGGCCTGGTGGAGTTGTTCGAGGAACAAGTGGCACGAGACACCGCATCCGCTCTCCAAGCTCTGAACGACCGGGCCATGTTGTTCTCTCCGTGGCGGGAAGTATCGGGTTGGTCCATCGAACGCACCGCTGACATCTTAGCACGCGCGGAGGCAAGCCCTGAACTTTCCATTCAATTTCCAGCACTCGGATCTTCCCTTCCCAGCATCTCAGGCATCGCCCAACGGGCTCAACGCATCCACCGCTTGATGATCGGAATGCTCCTACTTAGCTTTCTGCTGGCGATGTTGCAGTGGGCAAAGTGGGGGCGGGCACGGCGCGAGCGAGCGCGGGTGCAGCTTTTGGGCACCGAAGCCTGGATGGATTGGTTGAAATCGCCTCATTGGAAGGACCACAAAGGAATCGCTGCAGAAGAAATCATCCGGCGCTTGAAGGCGCACACCCTGGATTTTAGGATTTCAAGTGAAACGATGCAAGCGCTCAACGCAAAAGAACTCATCATCCTCCAAATGATTTTGAACGGCACGCCGTCCGCGCAAATTGCGGAAAACATGAACATGTCCCTCCAGCGTGTTTACAACGTTCGGTCCGAGTTGCGCTCGAAATTGGACCTGGAGCCGGGCACGCCGTGGAACACCTTGGTTCAATGAGCATGCACGGGATCCTGCACCGCCTCATGCTATTCGTGCTTGCCGCAGCATGGACCGCACAGGCCACGGCACAAGTGCCTTGGGCAGAGCGGCCCTTTGCTCCGCCCTTTGCCACTGATTTCAATTGGTCGCCGCAGGATTCTGCAGGACAAGCCCAATGGCGCATGTTCCGGGAAAACTGGAACACCCTCTCGCCGATGCCGTTCACGGAGTCTCCCCCCATGGAATCCGAGAGCGCTTGGTCTTGGTGGTGGCGGAGCAAGGGGTCGGGTTGGATGGCGGGGGCAGTGGGACTCTTTTTAGCTGCTAGTGCGGCCGGATGGTGGCGACGCAAGCGCGATTTCACGCGCACCGATTTAGCCTCATTTGCTGAGCATTGGCCGGAACTCCATGTGATCGCCGATGTGCTCAAGGGTCATCCGCAAGACACCACGTTCACCGCCGCTTTGAACCAAATCCACCAACGCCTTTCCCCGGCCGCCGCGGCCCTCCGCCCCGAATGGAACGTCCTCAACGACAGCGAGCGTGAGTGCGCCGAACTCATCCTCAAACGATTGAACCCCAACGAAATCGCCCGAATGATGCACTGCACGCCGAAGCACGTTTACAACCTCAGGTCGAACATCCGCAAGAAACTCGACTGCGAGCCAGGAGCTGATTTGCAGGCCGAATTGGAGCAGCGATTTGGTGCATGAACAGGCAGGAGAGGCGCCCGGATTAAACGATTCTCACTTTTGCCCGTCCATGTGAGTATGAAAACATGGAAACTGGGGGCATGGGCAGCGATGATTGCGGTTCCTGCTGCAGGCCAAAACCTGCCCGAACACTGGAATGTGGACCTCGACATGCACCGCCTGACGGTGGCGGGCACGGAACACGACGGGTTCTACGATGCCGATTTCGTGCACGAGGTGCGGATTGAGTTTGCGGAGGCCAATTTTTGGTCCCAGATGACGGCGAATTACGGCACGGAAGACGAGGTGCACGCGGCGGTGATCATCGACGGCGAATCCTTTCCCGATGCGGGCGTGGCGTTCAAAGGCCAAACCAGCTACTTCATGGTCAATGGCGACAAGAAAAGCTTCAGCATCAAGCTCGACAGCTACGTGCCCGGCGCGGACGTCGACGGCTACAAAACGCTCAACCTGAACAACGCCTTCCAAGACCCGAGCTTCCTGCGGGAATTCCTCTACCTGCGCGCCATCCGGAAGCACATTCCCACCGCCCGCACCAGCTTCGTGCACCTTTACCTGAACGACGAGGATTGGGGGCTGTACGTGAACGTGCAGCAGATGAACAAGGACTACCTGGAGGAGTGGTTCCAGTCGAACGACGGCACGCTTTGGCGCGCGGACGACCCCGATGGCAGCACCACGCCGGGAGGCGGAGGACCCGGCGGCGGTGGACCCGGCGGCGGTGGCGGCCCGAGTTGGGGCGATGGCACCGCGGCATTGAACTACGTCGGCCCCGATTCCACCGATTACAACTCCTAC
>JALQTD010000230.1 GCA_023264155.1 Flavobacteriales bacterium
CTCGAGGAGGGGCGGAAGATCCACTACATCCAGCTCCGCGTCTGATGGCGGATTCGTTCGAGCAGGACGTGTACGCCTTGGTGCGCCAAGTGCCGGCGGGTCGGGTGACGACGTACGGCGCAGTGGCGAAGGCCCTCGGCAAACCGAAGGGCGCCCGTCAGGTCGGCTGGGTGCTCAACACGAGCTTCACCGCGACGCCTCCGGTCCCCGCCCACCGCGTGGTGAACCGCCAAGGGCTGCTGACCGGGGCCGTGCATTTCCCGCCCGAAACCCCCATGGCGGAGCTGCTCGAGCAGGAGGGCGTGAACATTCACCAAGGCGGCGTGGTTGAATTTGCGCAGCGGTTTTGGGACCCAAACACAGAAATCCAATAACATGGCAATCAGCAGGGAACAGGCGCTCGAGGCGCTGTCAGGCGTGATGGAGCCGGACCTCGGCAAGGACATCGTGGCGCTCAATTTCGTCGAAGAACTCAGCCTTGAGGGCGAGCACATTCGCGTCGTGGTGAAGTCGTCGAACCCGGCCATGCACGCGCGGACGCGGATGAAGGAGGCGGTGCAGTTTGCCTTTGAACGGGCGGGTGTGAAAGACGCCGAAGTCATCGTGGTGGCGCTGAAACAGGAGGAGCGAACGCCGGAAACGCGCAAGGTGCTGCCCGGTGTGGAGCACGTCATCGCTGTGGCTTCCGGCAAAGGCGGGGTGGGGAAGAGCACGGTGGCGGCGAACCTCGCGGTCGGTCTCGCCCAACTCGGCTACAAGGTCGGCTTGTGCGATGCCGACATCCACGGGCCTTCCGTGCCGACCATGTTCGACGTGGTGCATGAAAAGCCGCAAGCCATCGAAGTGAACGGCAAGCAGGTCATCGAGCCGGTGGAAGCCCACGGCGTCAAGGTGCTTAGCATCGGGTTTTTCGCCGATCCGGACCAAGCCATCGCGTGGCGCGGGGCGATGGCCAGCCGGGCGCTCACCCAGCTCTTCACCGACGCCCATTGGGGCGACCTCGATTTCATGATCGTGGACCTTCCGCCGGGAACCGGGGACATCCACTTGTCGCTCGTACAGGAGGTGCCGTTGACAGGAGCGGTGGTGGTGAGCACGCCGCAGGAGGTGGCGCTGGCCGATGCCCGCAAAGGGGTGGGGCTGTTCCGCCTCGATTCGGTCAACGTCAAGGTGCTCGGCATGATCGAGAACATGGCCTATTTCACGCCGCCCGATGCGCCGGAGAAGCAGTCTTACATCTTCGGGCAGGACGGGGCGAAGCGGCTCGCGGACAGCTTGCAGGTGCCGTTCTTGGGGGAGTTGCCGCTCATCCAAAGCGTGCGCGAGGCAGGGGATGCGGGCCGTCCGGCGGTGATGCAATCGAATTCGCCGGCTTCGTCGGCAGTTCGCGCCATCTTGGCTAACTTGCTGAAGCAATTGGGCAAAACCGTCGATTGAGCCAAATGAACGCCACCAGCACCGACCTCCAGGAACTGACTGCCCGCGTCGAGCACGCGCTGAGCACCCTGCGTCCCTACCTCGAGGCAGACGGCGGCGACATCGAGTTGGTGGAAGTGACGGAGGAATTGACGGCCCGGGTGAAGTTGCACGGGGCGTGTGCCGAGTGCTCGATGATCCACATGACCATGAAGGGCGGGGTGGAACAAGCCGTGCGGGCGGCGGCCCCGGAAATCAAAGCGGTGGAGGCCATCAATTGGGCGGGGTGAACCGCGCCATGAACCGCGCCATGAACCGCGCTCCCTTGCGAGTTGTTCAAAGTTGACTGCGCACACGACTGAGCTGTTCGGTGCGTTGTACTTTTGTCCCTGCAAATCGGGTTCGCCCGATCAACCATCGCCATGATCCAAACCGACATCCTCATCATCGGAGCGGGCCCTGTGGGCTTGTTCACCGTCTTCGAAGCGGGCTTGCTGAAGCTGCGCTGCCACTTGATCGATGCCTTGCCTCAAGCGGGCGGGCAGTGCGCAGAAATCTACCCGAAGAAGCCGATTTACGACATCCCGGCGTTTCCGAGCGTGCTGGCCGGCGAGTTGATCGACAACCTGATGGAGCAGGCGGCGCCGTTCAATCCAGGATTCACGCTGGGCGAGCGGGCGGATGAGATCACGAAGGATGAGGAAGGCCAATTCATCGTGACCACGAACAAAGGGACGAAGCACCGTGCCCCCGTCATTGCCATTGCCGCCGGCCTCGGCAGCTTTGAACCGCGCAAGCCCCCTGTGCCCAACCTCGAGTCGTTCGAGGACAAGGGCGTGGAGTACATCATCAAGGACCCGCAGTTCTACGCGGGCAAGAAAGTGGTCATCAGCGGTGGTGGCGACTCGGCCCTCGACTGGGCCATCTTCCTCGCGGAAGGCGTGGCGAAGGAGGTGACGTTGGTGCACCGCCGGACGGAGTTCCGGGGCCACCTCGACAGCGTGCAGAAGGTGATGGACATGGCTGCGCAGGGCAAGATCCGCCTGATGACCAACGCCGAAGTGGTGGAGGAGCAGGGCGACGACCACTTGACCGGCGTTACGTGCAAGACGAAAGA
>JALQTD010000231.1 GCA_023264155.1 Flavobacteriales bacterium
TGGCGGTGTTTGCGGCGGCGGTAGCGGCCGTGGGCGTTGGGGCGGCGTTCGCGGTGGGCCGCGGGTTGGGGGCTGAACAGGCGGCGAGTGGGCCCGCGTTCCGGGAGTTGCTGCGGACGGCGGGGCCGCTGGTCTTGGTGGCGGCTGCTTTCGAGCTGATGACGTGGACGGACACGCTGATGTGCGGCGCCTTCCTCGACGAGGTGGAGGTGGGCCGTTACCGGCTGGCTTTCCGCTTGGCGGCGTTGCTGACGTTGGGCCAAACCGCACTCAACAGTTCCCTCGCGCCCCGCTTTCCCCGCGCCAGCTCGGCCGAGGTCCGTTCGGCCTTCCAGTGGGCCTACCGGTGGAATGCCGCCATCGCCCTCGGCGGCGGTGCGTTCCTGTGGTTCCTCGGCCCGTGGCTCGCCGCCTTCTTCGGAAAGGACTTTGCGAGTGCGGAGGCGCTCGTCAGCTTGCGGGTGCTCGCGGTGGCGTCGGCGTTCAACGCCCTTTCCGGGCCGGTGCTGACGCTGATGAACACGACGGGGGCGGAGCGCCCGGCGCGGACGATCGTGGTGTGGGCTGCGGCGGTCAATGCGGCGTTGAACGCGTGGGCCATTCCGCGGTGGGGCATCGCCGGGGCCGCGGCTGCGACGGGGTTGACCACGGTGGGGTGGAATGTAGCGGCGGGGGTGTGGGTGTGGCGGCGTTACGGGATTTGGCCTTGGTGGCCCTTCAATCGACAGGCCAAATGATGCATCCAGGCGCTTCCCGTCACGTCAACCTGCTGATCATCGGCGCCGCGAAATGCGGCACGACGACGCTGCATCGGCACCTCGCCGCGCTGCCCGGCGCCTACTTCAGTCCGCTCAAGGAACCCAATTTCCACGCGCGCGCCGACATCGACCCCGCCCGGTTCTCGGCGAGCTTCCGGGCGAACCACCGGGACGACCTCGCGGCGTGGCTCGACGGCCCGCGCCCCCCGCGCGCCATCGGCTTCGTGCGGGAGCTCGCCGACTACGACCGGCTCTTCGAAGCCGCCGACCCCGCGCGCCACGCCGTCATCGGCGAGGCCAGCACCACCACGCTGTGGGCGCCGTCGGCCCTGGCTTCCGTACAAGCGCTGCACCCCACCGCCCGCATCCTTGTGGCGCTGCGCCATCCGGCCGAGCGGATGCGGTCGCACTGGGGCATGGCGCGCAAGTACGGCTTCACGCTCGACGATTTCCGCACGGCTGTGGAGCGCGACATGGCGGCCGCCGATCCCGGCTGGGGCCAAACCGAACTGTTCTACGAGCTCGGTTGCTACGCACGCCAGCTGGCTCCGTGGCTCGCGGCTTGGCCGGCCGATCGGATCCGGGTCGTGCTGACCGAGGAACTGTCGGATCCGGCGACGTGGGCGGGACTCGCGGACTGGGTCGGGCTGGAGGCGCCGAAGGGTTGGGCGGAACAGGCTGCAGCGCCGGGTGCCCGGGCGAACGTGGGCGGCAGGGCGCGGTTCGAGCGGTTGAACGTTTGGCTCACGCGCTCGGGATGGAAGGGGCGGTTGGCCGCTGCGGTGCCGCGCGGGATGAAGGCGAGGCTGAAGCGCGGGTTTTACGCAGACGGTGCCGCACCCGATTGGTCGGCGGGCGACCGGGAGTGGGCGGTGCTGCGCTACGCCGATGAAGTCCGGGAACTGGAACGGCTGTTGGGACGTACGCTCCCGGACTGGAAGCGCTGATCAACGGCCGTCGAGCACGACCCAGTGCCGGGTCAGGCGGTGGGCGGGTGCATCGAGGACGATGAGGTAGTGACCGGGGGTGGTGGGCAGCTGCCAGCCGCCTGCGTCGGAGGGGCAGGAGGTTTGCCGGCCGAGGGCGTCCACGGCGGTCACTTGACCGGGCCGTTCGAGGTCAGCGGGCCAAGCGACCCACGTGCCGGTGGCGGCGGGGTTGGGGCCTAAAAGCGCGGGCGCGCGGGCTTCGGCGATGCCGACCGTTTCGTTGTTGGCGCTGAAGGTGGGGCCTTGGACCGTGAAGGGGCCGGTGCCGTTGGGGACGCGGGCGTAGGATTCGTCGGCGGAGAGGGCCGGCCAGGTGACTTCGTTGGAGATTTGGCCTGAAGGGTCGAGCAGCCAAAGGGTCTCCCCGTCCGCATCCAGCTTGAAATTCGCGTGGAGCGGGCCTTGCGCGCCGTCCTCGTCGGCCCAAACCACCAAGTACGCATCCGGCTGCAACACCGTGCCCGCAGGAATCGGCCATTTCGTGACGTTCCACGGGTTGTCGGTGAGGTACCACCCGGTCAGGTCGACGGCCGCGGTGCCCGTGTTGTAGAGTTCGATCCAGTCGTCGTGTTCGCCGGCCTCATCGGCGACGGCGGTGGCGTTCTTTGCCATGACCTCGTTGAGGACGATGGGGGAGGCCGCGGGGTTCCAGGCCGGTTCGACGTGGAGGAAGTAGGTGTCGTGTTCCGCGCCGGCGGGGGCGAAGGTGACCGTGCCGGTGGCGTCGTTTTCGGCGGCGGCGACGTAGAAGCGGAGGACGGTGCCGGCGGGGA
>JALQTD010000232.1 GCA_023264155.1 Flavobacteriales bacterium
CGCCCGCGAGCCACCACCCGAGCGCAGCAGCGACGGCATAGTTGATGACAATGACTTGGAAGGTGTCGGCGCCCCATTTCGGGAAGGCGCGGAAGCCCGCGAAGATCGCGGTGGCGAGGACGATAGCGAGGAGGAGGTAGGCCATGGTTGGGCGCGAAAATAGGCGGTGCGCCGGAAAGCTGTTTTGAAAATTTAGGTACTATGCAAAACAAAGTACCTATTTTTCGCAGTATGTTTGCTCCATGAAAGTGGAAAACGCCCGCGCTCAGATGCGCAAGGGAGCCCTGGAAATGTGCGTGCTGCGCGTGCTTTCGCGCGGTGAGGCTTACGCTTCCGACTTGCTTGAAGTGCTCAAAGAGGCGGATTTGATCGTGGTGGAGGGAACCCTGTATGCCTTGCTGACCCGAATGAAGAACGCGGGGTTGCTCAAGTACCGCTGGGAGGAGTCGAAATCCGGCCCCCCCCGCAAGTACTACGAACTCACCTCAGACGGGCGGCAATTCCTTGTCGCCCTCGATGCCGAATGGACCCGATTTGTCAACGCCGTTAACGCCCTTCCTTCCCTCGACTCATGAACAACACCCTCACGTTTGAAATCGCTGGCCGCTTGGTCCACTTGGATGAGCAGGCCCACGCTCGACTGAATGCTTACTTGAATGCGTTGCGCGCAGCACTGAGCGGAACCGACGGCGCGGAGGAAATCCTCGACGACATCGAAGGGCGCTTGGTGGAGTTGTTTGATGAGCGATTGGCGGCTTCGGGCCGGGAGGTCGTGAACGAAGACGACGTGGCCCATGCGGAATCGAAGTTGGGCCAACCGGAGGACTTCATGGAAGAAGGGGAGGAGCAGTCCCGTTCGCGCACCGCCCGCAAGCTGTTCCGCGACCGGGAGGCCGGCATGATCGGCGGCGTGGTGGCGGGTTTGGCCGCTTATTTCGCGGTTGAAGTCACGTGGATTCGACTGGCATTCCTCGCGCTGCTGGTGACCGGATTCGCCATCCCGCTGTACCTCATTTTGTGGATCCTCCTTCCCCAGGCCAAAACCCGTGCCGACCGCCTCGCGATGCACGGCGCCGAACCCACAGTCGAGAACTTCAAACGCCGCGTCTCCGAAGAGCTGAACGGCATGTCTGACCGCGTCAAATCCACCCAGTTCCAGTCGGGTGTGCGTAGGCTGTTCGGCCACCTGGAGCGGGCGGTTCGTGTGCTTTTTGAGGTGCTGGGCAAAGTCGCGGGGGGCTTGCTGGTGCTCATCGCGGTCGCTTTGTTGCTGGGCGTGGTGGGCTTGGTGTCCGGGCTCGGCGGCGTTTCGTGGGGGCCGATGGGCTTCAAGGTCGGCGGCGAGCTCTTGGAATTCGTGCGGCTAACCCTGCCTGCGGGCTTCGGCATGGCCTATGCGTGGACGGCCTTGGCGCTGATGATGGCCTTGCCGATTGCCCTGATTGTCGTGGCCGTTCGGCGGCTGTTCTTCCGGCAGTCAGGCCGCCTCACGTGGTTGCTGGCCTTGGGCGGCGTGCAGACCTTGGCAGGCGCTGCGATGGCGGCTGGGATCGGCGCGCGCTTGGGGGTGGAGTTTACCCGCGACGGCCTCGAGACGCACCAAATCAACCTGCCAGCCACCACGGCCGTGCGCGCCTTCCGAATGCAACCCGTCCGCGAAGATGCCGCAGCGTGGTCCGGCAACGACTTGAGCTGGATGTTCGATGGCGAGGACGTTTGGCTGGATGACATCCGACTGGACGTGCACTTGGCCGATGGGGACGGGGCCCGGATGCGTTGGCAGCAGGAGGCGCACGGGGTGAACCGCCGGGCGGCGCGGGCGCGGGCGGGCCGCATGGTGTTCGAGCCGACGGCCGATTCGACCGACGTGGTTTTGCCCGATGGCTTCGCTTTCCCGCGGGAGGACCGTTACCGAGGCCAAAACATCTCCATCACACTCGAACTGCCCGTCGGAGAGCGCGTTTGGTTCGATCCCGCCCTCGAGGACTGGCTGGACGACGTGCCCAACTCCTTGAATGCGGGCGGCCGCAACCTCGTCGGCAAGGAGTGGCTGATGACGGCTGAGGGGCTCGTCCCCGCCGCCGAAGGTTAACGGCCGGCGCGGATGATCCGGTGCCACCGTTCGGCGGCCCCCCGGCCGGTTTCCGTCCAAACCGTGGGGACGGTCGGCAGGGTGGGGGAGGCGATGCCGGTTTGGCCTAACGGTGCATCCGCCACCCACCACTTGCATTCGTCCCAAACATCGGCGTCCACGAAGGCCTGCAGGGTCTGCCCACCGCCCTCGACCAGCAGCGACTGCAGGCCCACGCGCTCCCGCAACAGCTGCACGAGCCCCGTCACGCCGCTCTCCGGATCCCAGGCCAAATCCCGCCCCCCCCGCACCCGCTCCGGCACCGTCACCCACCACACGTCCTCCGGCGCCTCCCGCTCATGCCGCGGCGCCCAAACCACCCGAACCGGCGACCGCCCCGGCGCCGCCCGCACGTCCAACCGCGGCCGATCCAGATCGGAAGAGCAC
>JALQTD010000233.1 GCA_023264155.1 Flavobacteriales bacterium
GGTGACGCGGCGTCCCACCACTTCCTCGGGCGTGAAATGCTCGGCGATGCCCGAAACCACCGTGCGGGTGTCGAGGCCGGTGTCGACCGTGAGCTGCAGCAGCTTCTTCGCCTTCGGCACGCGTTCGCACGCGGTGACGAGGCCGACGCGCAGGTCGAGCGCGGTGAAGTCCTCGAAGGCGCACGCTTCCTTTGCAGGTTCGACCGCCACTTCGGGGGTGGTGTCGAGGCGGGCCCGCATCATTTCGGCCCACTCGGCCTCGACTTTTGCGAACAGGATGGGGAGCTCGCCGAGTTCGGTCCCAGCGGGCACGAGGTCCGCCCGGGCGTCCTGCCACGTGGGGTTGCCGAGTTGGAAGGCGGTGGCGAGTTTGGCGGCCGTGCGGGGCAGGAACGGATCGAGCAGGATGCCGAGGTTGGCGGCGATTTGGGTGCAGACGTGCAGGAGGGTTGCCGCCCGCTCGGGGTCGGTTTTCTTGACCTTCCAGGGCTCCGTCTCCGTCATGTATTTGTTGCCGAGCCGGGCCACGCCCATGGCTTCCTGCAGCGCCTCGCGGTACCGGTGGCGCTCGATGAGGCCGCCGATGCGCCCGGGGGCAGCGTTCAGGGCGTCAAGGACTTCGCGGTCGGCGTCGGTGAGCGGTCCGGCGGCGGGCATTTGGCCCTCATGGAACTTCCGATTCAAGACCAGCACGCGGTTCACAAAGTTGCCCAGCACGTCGGCCAGTTCGTTGTTCACCCGCTCGCGGAAATCGTCCCAGGTGAACTCGCTGTCCTTCTGCTCGGGCATGATCGAAGCGAGCACGTAGCGCATTTCTTCGCTCCGATCGGGGAACTCCTCGATGAAATCTTTGACCCAGACGGCCCAGTTGCGCGAGGTGGAAATTTTTTGGCCTTCGAGGTTCATGAACGCATTCGCAGGCACATTCACCGGCAGGTTGTAACCGCCATGCTCCTTCAGCAGAATCGGGAAAATCAGGCAGTGGAACACGATGTTATCCTTGCCGATGAAGTGGACCAAATCCGCCTCCGCCGACTGCCACCACGTCCTCCAATCTTGCCCATTCGCTTCGCACCACTCCATCGTGCTCGTGATGTACCCGATCGGCGCATCCAACCAAACATACAGCACCTTCCCGTCCGCTCCCTCCACCGGCACCGGCACCCCCCAGTCCAAATCCCGGGTCATCGCCCGCGCCTGCAACCCCCCGTCAATCCAGCTCTTGCACTGCCCCACGACGTGCGCCTTCCAAGCGGCCGCGTCGTGGTGCGGCGCGCCCTCAAGCCGCCCCTCCTCGATGTACTCCCGCAGCCACCCCTCGTGCCGGTCCATCGGCAAGTACCAAAGCGTGGTGTCCTTCAAAACCGGCGTGGCGCCACTGAGCGTCGACTTCGGGTCGACCAAATCCGTCGGCGACAACGTGCTCCCACATTTCTCGCACTGGTCCCCATACGCCCCCGCGGCCTCGCACTTCGGGCACGTTCCGGTGATGTACCGGTCCGCCAGGAACTGCTGCGCTTCCGGATCAAAAAACTGCGCCTCCGTCTTCACCTCGAACGCGCCCTTCTCGAGCAGGGTGAGGAAGAAATCCTGCGCCACTTTGTGGTGCTTCTCGCTGCTGGTTCGGCTGTAGTGATCGAACGAAATGTCGAGCGCAGCAAAGGCCGCCTGCATCTCCTCGTGGTACTTGTCCACGATCTCCCGCGGCGTCACCCCGTCCTTCTTCGCCCGCAACGTGATCGCCGCCCCGTGCTCGTCCGAACCGCACACCCACAGCACCTCGTGCCCCGCATTGCGCCGCCACCGCGCGTGAATGTCCGCGGGCAAGTAAGCACCGGCGATGTGACCGATGTGAATCGGACCGTTCGCATACGGCAGGGCGGAGGTCATCAGAACGCGTGGCATGGGCTTTGGTTTTTGAAAGGCCAAATTTCGCACAATCCCCCCCACCCACAACAGATTCCCCCCATCGGGTTGCATCTTGCATCCATGCTCCCGCGCTCCCTCCAACCGGGCGACGCCATCGCCCTCGTCACGCCCGCCCGTTTCACCGATTCAATCGCGGTTGAACAAGCATCCCAAGCCATCCGTGCTGCGGGATTCGAGCCGCTCCATGCGCCCGATCTGCTGGCCCGTGACGGGCAATTCGGTGGCACCGATGCCCAGCGCGCCGAGCAATTGAACCGAGCGTTCCGTTCGCCGGAGGTGCGGGCGGTTTGGGCCATGCGCGGGGGCTACGGTTGCGCCCGCATCCTGCCGCTCCTCGACGCCGCCGCCTTCCGCAAGGACCCGACGTGGATCTGCGGATTTTCGGACGTCACCGCCTTGCACGCTTGGTCGAATCGGCATGGCGTCGCAGCCCTGCACGCACCGGTGGCAGGGACGTTCGCATCAACGCTGCAAGCCGAGCAGCTGTGGAGCGCGTTGGCCCACCCAAAGGCGCACCAGCGCGGCCGCAACCTGCGCCTGCCCGACGAGCGCCCCGTCCTCGGCGGCAACCTC
>JALQTD010000234.1 GCA_023264155.1 Flavobacteriales bacterium
CCCACGTCACACGGGCGACCCGCCGCAGCCGCCGCTCAGAAGTTGCCAAGATTTGCGCCATAGCCGTGAAATTTTCCGCAAGTTCGGAAAGGACGCGGCGTTGAGGGGAGATTTATGTCAGTGCGTTTCGGCCGCCAAGGCGTAGTGCACGACATCGACCCCGTTCACGTGGTAGATGCCGCCGGCGATCTCATTGACCTTCGTCGCCATGTCTTGCGGGGAAACGAGGTCCATTGAAAACTCCACCTCCACGAAATTGAGGTCGCGCTCGGCGTCGAAGTCGATGTGGGCATTCGCCACCCCGTCGAGTTCGAGGAGCTCCTTTTGGATTTTGCTGCCACATGCGACGGCGCACATCATGCCTTCGATTTCCAATTTGGCCACCGAATGCTCCGAAGCCCCCGCTTCGAAATGCTCATTCACCGCTACCTCCGCCCCAGCATCCCCGCACGAAGCCAACCACGACATCGAAAACACCAACGCAGCCGAAGCCGCCAAATAACCGATTACGTTCCGCATGGCGCAAAGATAATTCCCGACCGGCACGCAATGAATCCAATGAATCCTAATTTCGCGCGCTGTGAACACCACCGCTTCCGTTCCGCGCCCGTGGTTGGCGCCTGCCGTGCTGCTCCTGTTGGGGGCGGTCTGGGGCAGCAGCTTCATTTTGATGAAATGGGCGTTGTTTGGGTCGAGCGGGGAGTTGGTGATGCGGCCGACCGATCTCGCGCCGATGCGGATGGCCTTTGCAGGGACGGCGCTCGTGCCGGTGGCGTGGGGGGCGCTGAAGCGGGTGCGCGGCGGCCAGCGCAAGTGGGTGTTCGCGAGCGGGGTGATCGGGAGCCTCGTGCCGGCTTTCCTGTTTGCCATAGCCCAAACCCAGCTGCCGAGCGCCCTCGCCGGCATGCTCAACGCGCTCGCCCCGCTGTGGACATTGGTGTTCAGCGTGTTCGTATTCCGGAACCGGGCGCAGCCGCGTCAGGTGGTGGGGCTGCTCGTGGGGTTCACGGGGGCGCTGTGGATGGTCACGCGCGGCGAGACGTTGGTGGTGGGGGAGTCGGCGTGGTGGCCGGGCTTGCTGATTGTGGTGGCGACGATGTTTTATGGGATGAACGTGAACATCACGCGGGAACGGTTGGCCGGGCCGACGGGGCTGCAATTGGCATCGCTGTCGCTGGGGTTTGTGGCGGTGCCGAGTTGGGTGTACCTGGGGATGGCGGGGACGTTTCCACGGGTGTTGGCGCATCCGGAGGGGGCGGAGGCGCTGGTGATCGTGGCGGTGCTGGCGGTCGTGGGGACGGCGGGGGCGCTGGCGTTGTTCAACCAGCTGATTGCGATGACGTCGTCGCTGTTTGCGGCGTCCGTGACGTACATCATCCCGGTGTTTGCGGCGTTGTGGGGCGTGGTGGATGGGGAGGCGCTGACGTGGGGGCACGCGGTGGCGGGAGCGGTGATTTTGGGCGGGGTGGGGATCATCAACGCGGGGCGGCGGCGGGCGTAGTGCACATTTGTGGGGTGGTGGGTGTTGATAAGTCCGGGATTTGGCCTACCTTTGCCGACCCATTAAGGGCATAAACATCATTCCCATGTATGCAATCGTAGAGATAGCAGGGCACCAGTACAAGGTACAGAAAGACCAACAGGTGTTCGTTAACCGCCTCCAAGAGGACGAAGGCGCGAAGGTCAGCTTCGACCGCGTGCTCCTCACGGACAAGGACGGTAACGTGCAAGTTGGCGCCCCGGCTATAAGCGGAGCTTCCGTCTCCGCGGTGGTTGAACGCCACCTCAAGGGTGACAAGGTGCTGATCTTCAAGAAGAAGCGCCGGAAAGGTTACCAAAAGTTGAATGGATTCCGGGCTTCATTGACCGAAATCCGCATCACGGACATCAAAGCATAATCGACGCGGCTCGCAAGAATCGCGCTGAAAACCCTTTAAGCCATGGCTCACAAAAAAGGTGTAGGTAGCTCCAAGAACGGTCGGGAATCTCACTCGAAACGATTGGGCGTTAAAATTTTCGGTGGTCAAGGATGCATCGCTGGCAACATCATCGTTCGCCAACGCGGCACGCAACACCACCCCGGGGACAACGTCGGCATCGGCAAGGATCACACCTTGTACGCCTTGACGGATGGCGTTGTCGAATTCCGCAAGAAGAAAAACAACCGTTCGTACGTGAGCGTCGTCCCGATGGGCGAGGCCTGAGCTGCGAACGCGCAATAGCGACTTGAAGCAACACTCCCGGCCCTCATCTGTAGGGTCGGGAGTTTTGTATTTTTGGGGCCGCTTGTGGCGGTCTGTCTTGTTCGATCTTAACTCCAGCCCTAATGCTGACTCTGAATACCCTGCGTGAAGAACGCGATGCTGTGCTGGCCGCTTTGGCCAAGCGCGGACTCGATGCGGCGGAAGCCGTTGATGGCATCCTTGAAGCGGACGTTGAGCGCCGCGCCACCCAAACCCGCCTCGACGCCTTG
>JALQTD010000235.1 GCA_023264155.1 Flavobacteriales bacterium
CGCCGTTCGCGAGGTACCAATCCACGGTCGCGCCAAGCCCTTCCTCGAACGTGATCGAAGGCGTCCAGCCCAACTCCGTGGCCAAGCGCTCCGCATCAATGGCATACCGCAGGTCGTGTCCCGCCCGGTCTTTCACATACGTGATCAGCTTCTCAGAAGACCCTTCCGGACGCCCCAACCGCTCATCGACGAGCTTGATCAGCAACTTCACAAGGTCGATGTTCCGCCATTCGTTCAAGCCCCCGATGTTGTACGTCCGACCGTCCACGCCATCCTGCAGGATGCGGTCAATGGCCGCGGCGTGATCCACCACCCACAACCAATCCCGCACGTTGACGCCCTCGCCGTAAATCGGCAGCGGCCGCTCGTCGCGCACGTTGCGGATCATCAGCGGAATCAGCTTCTCCGGAAATTGATGCGACCCGTAGTTGTTCGAGCAATTCGAAATCACCACCGGCAGCCCGTACGTGTGGTGCCAGGCGCGGACCAAATGGTCGCTCGACGCCTTCGAAGCGCTGTACGGACTCCGCGGATCGTACGCCGTCTCCTCCGTGAACAGCCCTTCCGCCCCGAGCGAACCGTACACCTCGTCCGTCGAAACATGGTAGAACCGCACGTCCTTCCGGTCCCCCCACACCGCTTTCGCAGCATGCAGCATCGAGGCCGTGCCGAGGATGTTCGTCTCCAAGAACTCCATCGGGTTGCTGATGCTTCGGTCCACGTGGCTTTCGGCGGCCAAATGCACCACCGCATCCACTTCGTGCTCCCGCATCACCCGCTCCACGAGCTCCCGGTCGCGGATGTCCCCCTTGACGAAGGAATACCGCTCATCGCCCTCCACATCGCGCAGGTTTTCCAAATTCCCGGCATACGTCAGGACATCGAAATTGACCACGCGGACCTCAGCATGCGTGTTAAGCAAATGCCGGATCACGTGGGATCCGATGAACCCGGCACCGCCGGTCACGAGAAGGGAACGGTATTTCATCACAAACTCCAATACGTCAATTCCTGGATTTTGTTCGCATAAATCCCCTTCAAGTCCATCAACACCCCCTTGTCATCGCGCATCAACGCCTTGAAATCCGCTTCCGTCATGGCCACATACGGCGCGTGATTGACGGCCACGATGACCGCATCGTAGGCCCCCGCAGCCGGTTCGGGCGTCAAAGTCAGGTCGTACTCGTGTTGGACTTCTTCCGGCACGGCATGCGGGTCCACCACATCCACGGTCACGTTGTAGGACTCCAATTCGCGCACCACGTCGATGACCTTCGTGTTCCGGATGTCCGACACGTTTTCCTTGAACGTCAAGCCCATAACGAGCACCCGGCTCTCGAGCGGGTTCTTGCCGTGCTCGAGCATCCGCTTCACCGTTTGCTTGCCGACGTAAAAGCCCATGCTGTCGTTGACGTACCGCCCGGAGTTGATCACTTTCGCGTGGTAGCCGAGTTTGTTCGACTTCCAGGTCAAATAATACGGGTCGATGCCGATGCAATGCCCGCCTACAAGCCCCGGCTTGAAGTGCAGGAAATTCCACTTCGTTCCGGCCGCCTCGAGCACCTCAAACGTGTTGATGCCGACCCGGTTGAAGATGATGCTCAGCTCGTTGATGAGCGCGATGTTGACGTCGCGTTGGGTGTTCTCGATGATCTTCGAGGCCTCCGCGACCTTGATGCTCGAAGCCCGGTGCGTCCCGGCTTTCACCACCAGTTCGTAGGTGCGGGCAATCACGTCGCAGCTTTCGTCGTCGCAGCCGCTCACCACCTTCACGATGGTCTCGACCGTGTTCACCTTGTCCCCCGGGTTGATGCGCTCGGGGCTGTAGCCGACTTTGAAGTCGCTGCCCATTTTCAGGCCGCTTTCCCGTTCCAAAACCGGTACACAATCCTCCTCCGTGCACCCCGGGTACACCGTGCTCTCGTACACCACGTAGTCGCCCGGCTTCAAAATCCGCCCCACCGTCGTCGACGCCGCGATGAGCGGCCCGAGGTCCGGCTGGTTCGTGGGATTGATGGGGGTCGGCACCGCAACGATGTGGAAATTCGCTGCCCGCAGGTCCTCGGGATCCGAGGTGAAGGTGATGTCGCAGCCTTCAAAGGCGGAGGCTTCCAATTCGTTCGACGGGTCGATGCCTTGTTGCATCAGGGCCACTCGCTCGGGGTTGATGTCGAAGCCGATGACTTTGATGTGCTTCGCAAAAGCGAGGGCAATCGGCAAGCCGACGTAGCCCAATCCCACCAGCGAGAGGGTGGCTTCTTTGTTGACGAGTTGTTCGTGCAAGTCCATGTTCAAGATTCAGCGAAACGGGTGCAGCGCACTGCCCCATCTTTGAGTTCGTAAGTGCTGCCCGACTCGGGGCAGGTGGCGTGGCCGTCGGCATCGAATGCGAGCCGGTGGCCGTGGGTGGACATCCACCCGATTTGGCGGGCGGGGTTGCCGACGACGAGGGCGAAGTCGGGGATGTGTG
>JALQTD010000236.1 GCA_023264155.1 Flavobacteriales bacterium
GCGCTTTTGGGGCTGACCTTCGCGGGCTGGCCGCGTGACGGGGCAACCCGCTGGCCCGACCCGAAATCGGGGCTGAGTTTCCGCCAGTCGCTGCGCGAAATTGCCGCCTGGCCGATCCTGACCCGCGTGCTGGCGCTTGGGCCGGTGCATGGCTCGGTCATGCTTTATATGGTGGTGATGGGGCTGGTTTTCACCGCCACGCCCGAGCGCGGCGACATCCGCGTGCGCACCATGGCTTCCGGCAGCATCGAACCGCGCCAGGAAATCCTCATCAAGCCCCAAATCTCGGGCATCGTCCGCTCGGTGCGGGTCGAGGCGGGCGACACCGTTCGCGCCGGTGACGTCCTCGCCGAAGTGATGGTCGTTCCCGACATGGGCGCCCTCTCCGCAGCGGAGGCCCGCCTTCAGCGCGCGCGCATCAGCCTCGACGACGCCACGCAAAGCTTTGAACGCAACGCCGCCCTCCTCGCCGATGGCGTCCTCTCCGAAGCAGCCTTCCAGCCTTTCGCGACCTCCAAGCGCCAGGCGGAGGAGGAGGTGCTGGCCGCCGAAGACAACCTCCGCATCATCCAAGACGGCGTCGCCTCGCGATCGGGCCGCACCTCCAACACGCTCATCACCGCCACCATCGCGGGCATGGTGCTCGACGTGCCCGTCCGGAAGGGCAACAGCGTCATCGAGGCGAACAACTTCAATGAGGGCACGACCATCGCGAGCGTAGCCGACATGAGCGACCTGCTCTTCGTGGGCCAAATCGACGAAAGCGAAGTCGAAAAGCTGGCGCCCGGCATGGAGCTCATCCTCACCATCGGCGCCATCGAAGGCAAATCGTTCTCCGCCATCCTCGAGTACATCAGCCCCAAGGGCGTGAAGGACGGTGGAGCCATCCAATTCGAGGTGAAGGCCGCTGTCCAAATGCCCCCCGGCCAATTCCTGCGCGCCGGCTATTCCGCCACCGCCGAGGTCGTCCTCGCCGAACGGAAAGACGTCCTGAAAATCAGCGAGTCCCTGCTGCAATTCGACGGCGACCAACCCTTCGTGGAAGTCGAAACCGCCCCGGACATGTATGAGCGGGTAGAAGTGGCACTCGGCCTTTCGGACGGCCTCGAGGTGGAAATCACCTCAGGTTTGACCGGCGATGAACAGCTCAAGAAATGGAACCAACCCCAATACGAAGCACATGGCGTTGATTGAATCGATGGAACAGAGCGGCAACTGGTTGTTCCGCTGGCGCAGTTTCCTGCCTTTGGCCCTCTACGCCCTGGCCGCTCCGGTCGCTTTGTGGGCGCCCGATGCGTGGTCTCCCGCCTACGATGCGCCAGCTTGGTGGATGGCGTGCTTGGCCGTGAGCTTGCTGGGACTGGTGTTCCGCGCCCTCACCATCGGCTACACCCCGCGGGGCACTTCCGGCCGCAACACGAGCGAAGGCCAAGTCGCCGAATCCCTGAACACGCGCGGCGTCTACAGCACCGTGCGCCACCCCTTGTACGTGGGGAATTACTTCATGTGGATCGGCCTGGTGATGTTCGTGGGCAACCAGTGGTTCACGATGGTGGTCACGTTGCTGTTTTGGGTGTACTACGAGCGCATCATGTTCGCGGAGGAGGCGTTCTTGCGGCGCAAGTTTGAGCAGGCTTACCTCGATTGGTCCTTGCGCACGCCCGCTTTCATTCCGCGGTTTGGTCGGTGGACTTCACCCGGAGTGACCTTTTCCATGCGCAATGTGTTGAAGCGCGAGTACAACGGTTTCTTTGCCGTTTTTGTGAGCTTCGCCCTGATCGATGCGTTGCACGGATTTCGGGAAGCGGGTTTTGAGCTGAACGAGGACGTGCTGTCGCCGCATTGGGTGAACTTGCTCGCCGGGGCTGCGGTGGTGTTCTTGGTGCTGCGCACGTTGAAGAAGCGCACGAAGGTGCTCGACGTGGCGGGGCGGGAGTACGTGGCCTGATCAGGTCACAGCGGCCTTCCGGACGATGCGCCGGAGCAACCCGGGGAAGAAGCGCTTGAGGTAAGCGCCGAGGAGTTCTGAGCGTCCGATGAGCACCTGGGCTTTGCCCTTGTGTGCGGCCTTCACGAGTTGCGCCGCACACGCCTCGGCCGTGAGTCCTTTGCCCGTTTTTTCGTCCATGGTGCCTTGTTTCGAGCCATCTCCCACCACCGCATTGAGGGAGATGTCCGTGCGAATGAACCCGGGACAAACCATGGTGATCCCGATTCCCGCGTGGTGCACTTCCGCTCGGAGCGATTCGAAGAAGCCGTGCAGTGCGTGTTTGGCCCCACAATAGCCCGAACGCAGCGGCGAAGAGAACAGGCCCATCAAGCTCGTGACCACGATGAATTGGCCAGCACCCTGCTCCAGGAAAGTGGGCAGCACGGCCTTCGTCAGGGCAACGGTGCCGAAGTAATCGATTTCCATGACGCGCCGGTCCACTTCAAGGGCGGTGTCTTGCGCCAAGGAACGCTGCGA
>JALQTD010000237.1 GCA_023264155.1 Flavobacteriales bacterium
GGAAACGTTCACTTGGACCACCATCAAATGGACCTTCATCATCATGACCCTCGTCAAAGCGGGGTACATCGTGATGGTCTTCATGCACCTCGGTGACGAGCGCTCCAATTTGAAGCGCGTGGTGCTCGCGCCCTACCTGGTCTTCATCATTTACTTGATTTTCATTGCCATCACGGAAGGCTTCGGACACCTCGACTTGTTCAGCACGTTCCACTGACGGCTTCAATCCGGAAACCATGCACCGGAATAACGCATTGAAAAAGTACGCCCTCCTTGGGGGCGTACTTTTGTTTTTGCCCTTGTTTGGGCTGGTGCTTTTCGGCATCTTAGGCGACCACGCGTTTTCGACGCTGCCTTACTATTCAAAGGACGGAGCGATGGAGCAGCGGGGACCCCAGGCACAACGCGTAGGGACCTTCACGCTGACGAACCAGGACGGGGTGGCGTTTTCGTCGGATTCCTTGCGCGGGAAGGTGTGGCTTGCGGCGTTTTTTGCCACCGATGCGCCGCATGTGGCCAGCGTGACGAAGCAATTGCTTTGGCCCAACTTCCGCTACCGGTCGGAGGAGGACATCTTGACGGTTTGCTTCACGCTCGACCCCGAACACGACCAACCCGCCGTGCTCAAAAAGTACGTGGAGGAAAACACCCGGTACAACGACGCCCCCGGCAAATGGCAGTTCCTGACCGGGGACCGGGCGACCATCGACCGGCTGGTGGCCGAGGACTTCATGATCCAGCGCGACCCGTCCGACCCGGGGAACGTGGCGACGATCTGGCTCGTGGACGCGGAGGGCTACCTGCGGGGGGTCTACCACGCGGCTTCGGAGGACGACATCCGGGATGCCGTGGAGGACATTGCCTTGTTGCAGAAGGAGATGGACGAGGCGGCGTATGCGCGGCGGAAGGCCATGGAAGCGTACGCCGAGGCCGAGCCCTTGCCGGTCTTTGGGCCGCCGGATCACGTGGTTCCGCCGTTTGCCTTCACGAACCTCGACGGGCGGGAGTTTTCGCACCGGGATGTGCACGGGCGCGTGCGGGTGGTGGATTACTTTTTCACGCACTGTCCCACGATTTGTCCCGTGATGAGCAGCCAGTTGGTCCGTTTGCAAGCCCAAATGCGCAGCGCAGGCATCACCGCCGAAGACGTCATCATCCTCAGCCACACCGTCGACCCCAACCGGGACGATCCAGCACGGCTCTCGAGCTACGCGGAACGGATCGGCGCCGACACCACGCAGTGGAAATTCCTCACCGGACCGGAAGCCGACCTGTATGACATGGCGCGGCACGGCTATTACCTGACGGCCTTGCCGAGCGACACCGCAGCGGGCGGCTTTTTCCACAGCGACACCTTCGCCCTCATCGACGGCCAGGGCCGAATCCGGGGTTATTACGACGGGACGGCAACCGAAGAGGTGGATCAGTTGTTAGAACACCTGAAGCAGTTGTTGGCCACCGAACCTTGAATGCAATGAGTTGGATTGAGAACGAAAAGGCAGCACGCCGGGTGATTTGGGCCGCAGCCATCGCAGTGCCTGTGGTGGTCGCGGTGTTGTTCATGTTGCCGCCAGCCGAGAGCTTGTCGGAGGACACCCGGCGCTCGCTGTACCTCCTCCCAGCGTTGAATGCCGTATTCAACGGCACCGCCTTCCTCTGCTTGACGGTGGCCTTCATCGCCATTCGGCGGAAGAACATCCCGGTGCACCGCGCCGCAACGACCACCGCCCTCGGGTTGTCCGTGCTGTTCCTCATCAGCTACGTCGCCTTTCACTTGACTACTGAATCGACGAAGTTTGGCGGTGAGGGCTGGGTGAGGACGGTGTACTTCATCATCCTGTTGTCGCACATTTTGTTGTCCGCGACCATCATTCCGCTCGTGCTGTTCACGTGGCTGCGCGGCTTTACCATGCAGGTGGAAAAGCACCGACGCATTGCGCGCATCACTTGGCCGCTGTGGATGTACGTGACCTTGACCGGCGTCATCGTGTACTTGATGATTTCGCCCTATTATCCCGTCTGATGAACCGCACCCTTCGCATCACTGCCCTTGTGCTCGCAGCCGCGCTGTTCCTTCCTGCATTGAGCGAGGCCCAATGCGTCATGTGCAAAGCCGTGGCCGAGGACAGCGCCTCGGATGGGGGACTCGGAAGGGGACTCAACGCCGGCATCCTCTACTTGATGGCCATTCCCTACCTCCTGCTCGGGCTGTTGGCCGTGGTGTTCTTCTGGCGACGCAACGCGAAAAAGGCGGGCTGAAACCTCTTGCCCTCCCGGTGCGTATAGGTGCGCATGCGGGCATTGATTTTGATCGGTTGGGCGCTGGTTTGTGCGGCAGTTGGCGCTGCCCAAAACACGCATTGGCTTACGGTCGATACCGTGACGCAGCTCCCCGTATC
>JALQTD010000238.1 GCA_023264155.1 Flavobacteriales bacterium
ACCACGGGCCAGTACACGTTGAACCACGTCGACACGGCTTGGTTTGATCGCGCGCACCAAACCTCTGCCCGGTACCCCGATGGCACGAGCGAGTTCGAGGCGGTGGGATTGACCCCGACCTTCCGGTGCGGATTTGAAGCGCCGGCCGTGGAGGAGTCGCCGGTCCGGATCGGGCTGGAGTTCCTCGAGGAAATGGCCTTGCCCAATGGTTGCCGGTTCATCGTCGGGGCCGTGCGGTGGGTCGCTTTCAAGGAGGAGGCGTGGGCGGCAGATGGCGCACTGGATTTGGTGCAGCTGGGCTCGGCGGCGGTGACAGGTTTGGATGGGTACCACGGGTTGCAGCCGTTGGCGCGTTTGTCCTACGCCAAACCCGATCGCCCGCTCACCCGGAGCACCGACTTCCTGCAACCACCGAGCGCCTGAATCGCGTAAATTAGCCCCATGGAAATGCCTCGGCCTTTGCAAGATGTGAACGGGCGGACGCTGCTGCACCACGAGGTGATTGCCGAGCGCCCGGACGCACCGTGGCTCGTGTTCGTTCACGGAGCAGGGGGCTCCATCCGCACGTGGAAGTTCCAAATCGATGCGTTTGCTGCGCACTACCGGCTCCTGCTCATCGACCTCCGGGACCACGGGTATTCGAAGGACATCCTCCCCGAGTTCCCGGCCTATGACTTCGACATCGTGGCCGAGGACGTGTTGCATTTGGTGGATCATTTGGGCATCGAGAAGGCGCATTTTGTGAGCTTGAGCATCGGGAGCGTCATCCTGCAAAAAATCGACATCGAGCGCCCGGAACTCATCGACCGCATGGTGATGGCGGGAGCGATTTTTGATGGGAGCAAGGCCATGCACTTGTTCGTCCATGCAGCGAAGGCGATGAACTACTTGTTGCCTTACCGGGCGATGTACTGGTTGTTCAGTTTCATCGTCCTGCCACGCCGGAACCACCGTTTGAGCCGCTACATCTTCCGCCGCCAAAGCCGCCGGTTGAGCCAGCACGAGTACCTGAAGTGGGTGGAATTGTACAAGCCGTTTTTCAAGTTGGTGGCCCAGTACGTGACCCGGCCGGTGAGCAAGAAGGGCCTGGTGGTGATGGGCGATCAGGACCACATCTTTTTCCGCGCGGCGGAGCGGTTTGCGCGGATCCAGCAGAACATGCGGCTGGCAGTGATCGAGAACTGTGGGCACGTGTGCAGCATCGAGGCGCCGGAACTGTTCAATGATTTGGTCCTGAAGTTTTTGAGCGACCAGGAGGTGCCGGCGAGCGTGACGGCAAAGCCGGTGCCGCAGCGCTGGGCCGAGCTGAAGGCGATGAAGGGCTGACGCGGGGTGAACCGCGGTGGGGTTTGGCTTGTTCCATCCACCATGCCCCATGCCAAAACCCATTTGCCCACAAAGGACTGCGCCACCTGCGGCCGGCCGTTCGCGTGGCGCAAGAAATGGGCGGCGAACTGGGAGCAGGTGAAGCACTGCAGCGAGCGGTGCAGGCGAAACCGCGCAAAGCCGGCCCCATGAACACCCGTGAAATTCGATTGGTCCTCGGCGACCAGCTCCACGCCGGCCACCCGTGGTTTGCAGAACGTGCAGACGACGTGCTCTACCTGATGATGGAGGTGAGATCGGAAACGGATTATGTCCGCCACCACGTCCAAAAAGTCGCGGCCTTCTTCCTCGCCATGCGCGCCTTTGCCGAGGATTTGCAGGCGAGCGGCCACCGCGTTCAATACTTCCGGCTTGACGATCCGGGCAACGCCCAGTCGTTCGGCGGGAACCTCCGAGAGGTGATGGCCGCAACGGGCGCTTCGGCTTGGGCCTTTCAATCGCCGGATGAGCACCGGCTGCACGCGGCTTTCCAGTCCTTGCTCCAGGAAATTCCGGGCGGTCGCGAAGTGGACACCCACCACTTCTTGACCACGCGTACCGAGCTGGCCGAGTTGTTCGCCGGCAAGAAGACGTACTTGATGGAGCGGTTTTACCGGACGATGCGCAAGAAGTGGGATGTGTTGTTGGATGCGGCGGGCGAACCGGAGGGGGGCAAATGGAATTACGATGCGGCGAACCGGGGGAAGTGGCCGAAGGGGCATGTGCCGCCGGCGCCGCTTGAATTTGAGCGGGACATCAGCGACATCGCGGCGATGCTCGAGCGGTGTGGGGTGGAAACGTTGGGCGAGGCCCGCGGCTTCGGGTGGGCCGTGACCCGCCGCGAGGCAGAGGCCGTGCTGGCGCATTTTGTGGAGGAACTCCTGCCCCTCTTCGGCACGCTGCAGGATGCGATGACCACGCAGGGTTGGGCACTGTACCACAGCCGATTGAGCTTTGTGCTGAATGCCAAAATCCTCACCCCGATCGAGGTCGTACATGCCGTCGAACGCGCGTGGCGCGCCG
>JALQTD010000239.1 GCA_023264155.1 Flavobacteriales bacterium
ATCTGGGCGGTCAAATTGCATTGGATTGACGAAAATACTTACAACCACCTTGTCAGCCCGCTTTTTGGCCTCTTCAACAAGAGTAAGATGACCTTGGTGGAGGTTGCCCATGGTGGGGACGAAGCCGATGCGGAGGCCGAGTGACCTGGCCTCGAGCACCCACGCTTGGAGGGAGGAAACTTCCCGCCAAACCGGGGTGGATATCGCCTGTTTTCCTTGATTCATCGCGGGTTTCGCTTGGATTATGACAATAAATTGACTACTTTTGTTCCGGTCGGTCTTGAAGCACAGAAAATGAGTAAATCGAGGATTCTTTACGTTTCGCAGCATGTGGTCCCATTCCTCCCTGCGACCCAAATGAGCAGTGTCAGCCGGAACCTGCCACAGGGCATCCATGAGAAAGGACGAGAAATCCGGGTATTCACTCCTCGATTTGGCAAAATTAACGAACGCCGTCATCAGTTGCACGAAGTCATCCGCCTTTCTGGGATGAACTTGAGCGTGGACGACACCGACCATCCGTTGATCATCAAGGTCGCCTCCATTCCCACTGCGCGAATGCAGGTCTACTTCATTGATAACGAAAGCTATTTCAAGCGGAAGTTCGTCCTGCGTGATGCTGACAACGAGTTGTTTCCGGACAACGATGAACGCGCTATCTTCTTTGTGCGCGGCGTGATCGAGACCGTTAAGAAGTTGGGCTGGGCGCCAGACATCATCCATTGCAACGGCTGGATGGCGAATCTCTTGCCAGCGTACCTGAAGGACGTCTACAACGAAGACCCCTATTTCTCGAACAGCAAGGTGATTTGCAGCCTCTACGATGAAGGGTTCGAAGGCGCGTTAAACAGCCGGATGGCCGAGAAAATGGTGCAAGACGGGGTGAAACCCGAGACGGTGAGCATGTTGAAAGAACCTACTTTCAACAACCTGAATGCATTGGCTGTAGCGCACGCAGACGGGCTCATAATTGGGTCTGAAAACCTTGACAATGAAACGGTAACACAAGTGGAAGAACGCGATGTTCCCACGATGCGATACCACGGGGAAGAGGGCTACGTGGCCGATATCAACAATTTTTACGATACAATTCTCGAGGGAAAGACTGAGGCTGTCGCGGAATAACGGAACTTCGCGCCCATGAGGAAGTTCTGCGCACGCCAAACCTCGGCAGCCATGGCCCTGATGATCGGAGGATTGGCCACCTTCTCAAGTTGCACGCGACCTGATACGACCATAGGCCTCGACCTGCAGTCGCCCGGTGACCTGCTAACGGCGTACCAAACCGACACCTTTGAAGTCCGTCTCACGGCTTTGAGGGAAGACAGTTTGGAGACAGATAACCTGAGTACGGCTGTGCTCGGCCGCATGTGGCACCCCTTGACCGGTTGGCACAAAGGGTCCTTTGCTACGCAACTCCGGCTCTCCGCGCCCGATGTGGATTTCGGAACGAACCCCATCATCGACAGCGTCTACCTCAGCCTGCACTACACGGGTGCCCTGTTTGGCCAACCCGTGGCGCAACGGATTGCGGTCCACCAACTGACCGAACAAGTGCTCCTCGATTCGACGTACTATTCGAATCGACACTGGTCCATTGCCGAAAACGATTTAGCCGATCCGGCATTTCAGCCCATCGAACTCAACCCCAATGCCGACGTTTACATCGGCGAGGACACGCTCGATCCCGAAGTTCGCATCTACCTCGATGACGCCTGGGGCCAGTCGCTGCTCGATGCGGATGCAAGCGTGTATGAATCCAATACCAATTGGACGGAGTACATGCCGGGACTGCTCGTGGCGCCTGCTGCCACCGGGCCTGGTGATGGCGCCGTAGGCATTGACCTCGCGGGTGGATTGAGCACTTTGGTCATGCATTACCACAACGACGAGGACACGCTCGAATACACATTCAACATCAACGCATTGTGTGGCCGAGCGAATGCCTTTGACCACGATTGGTTGGGGGAATTGAGTCCTTACAACCACGCGGAGCAAGGGTCGTTGGAACCGAATCAGGGCCTGCACATCTTCTCGGCGGCGGGCAGCAAGGTGCTGGTGGAATTCCCGGACCTGTTGGAACTGCGCGAGCATCCCGAACTGGCCATACACAAAGCGGAGCTGTGGTTGCCTGTGAGTGAGGAAACGCTGCGGGAGCAGCCGAGGTATCCCTTTCAGGACCAGTTGTTTGTCCTGACGGAAGATGCCGAAGGAAATCCGGTGTCTACGCCAGACCAAAACTCCATCGGGCTCAACATCAACGGCTACTACGATGCCGACACGTTGGCCTACCGGTTCAATTTGTCCCAAACCGTGCAGCAAATGCTCAACGGCACCCGCGAGGGAGATCCGCTGTACCTCGTTTCGAGCCGGTCCGGCATC
>JALQTD010000023.1 GCA_023264155.1 Flavobacteriales bacterium
ATCCTCGCCCGCCAAATCCGCCACCACCGGCTTCAACTTCTTCCGATTGTTCAGGAAAATGGACCGCATGATGGTGTACAACCACCCTTTGAAGTTCGTGCCTTCCCGAAACGAATTCTTGTAGCGCAGCGCCTTGACCATGGTGTCTTGGATCAAGTCATCCGCATCATCCGCGTTCCGTGTCAAGTTCAACGCAAACCCCCGCAAAAAAGTCACATGACCAACCAACAGGTTGTTGAATTCCAACGTACTCATAGCGTTTCGGATAGTTTGTTCAACGATTCCCTACAAAGATTAAACAAACTTCCCCAACGGCCGCATTTTTGTGGAAGAATTTTCTCCAAAAATTCCACAAAAACACACAAATAGCTGTAAAACAAATACTTACGTCAACCCTATTGGATGCTTCGGGTGGAGCGACGCGATGATGGAGGCGCCGTTTGCGAAGGTGCGTACGTGGGGTGCAGTGTCGGGCACATTGTGAAAGGGCCGGCCGGCGAGCCAGAACCGGTGGCCGCTGTCGGCGTAGGTGCGGTGGATTTGGTCCATGTAGCCGTCAATCCGCTGAGCATCAGGATGCACCGTGCAATATGAAACAAAGTCCACCGCGGGGAAATGCTGGGAAAACTGGGCCAAATCAGCGAACGGCACGCTCGCCCCAAGGAACAAGCTGTGGTCCCCGCGCGCCTTCGCCAAGTAGTGCAGAAACAGCAACGAGAGCTCGTGCGTCTCTCCCTCGGGCAGGAAATGCACGAGCACCCGGTTTGGCTTGGCCACCAGTGGCATCGCTGCGAGGCGCCCATAGAGCTGCTGCCGAATGAGTTGGCTCAAAAAGTGCTCCTGTGCCGGGCAGATGGCATCGCTCAGCCACAACAAGCCGACCTCATCCAAAAACGGCAGGTACACTTCAGTGAACAGCCGCTCGAAACCGTGCTCCTCGGCATAGCGGTTCGACAGGTCGGTAAAGAGCGCTTCGTCGTACTCGATCATCGACTGCTTCATTTGGCCTGCAATGCTCGCGGGGCTCAAATCCGCCAACTGCAACTGCCCTGCTTCCTCTGCCACCTCATCCCGCGTCATGGCCGCAACCTTGCTGATGCGCCGACCGTGCTCCACGAGGGTGGCCACGTTCATCAAGTGCTTCAGCTCCGCGCCGGTGTAGAGCCGGATGTTGGTTTCCGTCCGCATGGGCTCGAGCACCTGGTAACGTTGCTCCCAGATGCGGATGGTGTGCGCCTTTACGCCTGAAAGGTGCTCCAGTTCTTTGATCGAAAATTGTCTCATGACCTGCTGACCAAACCAAACAACTTGCCGAGCGATTCAGTTCAACGCTAATTTTGTCGGCATGCAGCGCATTGAATTTTTGCATCCCGCGGGCTACGCTACCGCGTTCTACCCGTTTTCGGAGACGCGACCGGCGGAAGCGCTCCTGTGGGGCGGACGGACCCTCGGGGAGCAATGGGAGGAACGGCTGCATGAGTTGGGATCGGAAGGGCACTGGCGCGTGAACCCGTTGTGGGTGCCCAGTGCGGCCACACAGGCCCTCGCCGGTCAGCTGGACGCGGGGCGGGGATGGGCCGTTGCGGGTGCGCCCCTCGTGGAACGGGTGGATCCGGCTCGCACCACCGAATGGGGGGAACTGCCCGGTGGGACCGACCTGTTGCAGCACCCGACCGACCTCTTCCTGCGCTGTGGGGAAGCGGTGGCGGAAGATGCGGAACGGGTGGCTAGGGCTTGGGGAGCGCAGCCGCGGATTTGGCCCGCTCACGTGACCCTCCTCGGAGATGCAGGCCAAATCATGGCCGCGCCCACCGCCCAAGCCCGCGCCTGCTCCTTGAACACCGAAGCCGGCCCCATCGTCCTCGGACCCGGCGTCGACATCCAAGAAGGCGCGCACTTGCGCGGACCGCTCATCATCGGCCCCGGCACCGTCGTCAAAATGGGCACGCGCCTCTCCGGCCCCAGCGCCATCGGTCCGGAATGCCGCATCGGCGGTGAGCTGAGCAACGTCGTCCTGCACGGCTACTCCAACAAAGGCCACGACGGCTTCTTGGGCAATTCCGTCCTGGGCTCCTGGTGCAACCTCGGCGCCGACACGAACAGCTCCAACCTGAAATCCAACTACAGCCCGGTCCGACTTTGGTCCGCCGAGCGCCAAGATTTCGTCGATTCCGGCCTGCAGTTCTGCGGCCTGCTCATGGGGGATCATGCCAAATCCGGCATCAACACCATGTTCAACACCGGCACCACCGTGGGCACCGGCGCCCAAGTCTTCGGCCCCGGCTTCCCGCCCAAGCACATCCCCGCCTTTTCATGGGGAGGTGCCGAGGGCTTCGTGCCCTACGAACTGCCGCGCTTCCTCGACACAGCTCGGGCGGTGATGGCCCGTCGCGGCGTGTCGCTCACCGCTGAGAACGAAGCCCAGCTCGCCGCCCTCCACGCTGCTGTCCACGGCTGACATAATGGCGTGAATGCCGCATACGATGTGCCCGATTGGCGCGTTCTTGTGGCAACACAGGGTGTGGCACAGCGATTGCGTGCAAAAGGCCCGAACTTTATACCATGCACGATTCAGATTTGGCCGACGAAGGCATGTGGCTGTTGAATGAGGATCACGACCACGATTTCATCCCCCTGATTTCCAGCGAGGACGAGGAAGCGATGCACCGGGAAGAGGTGCCGGAAGCGCTCCCCCTCTTGTCGTTGCGGAACACGGTGCTCTTTCCGGGAGTCGTCATCCCCATCACCGTGGGACGCGACAAATCCATCCGGCTCGTCAAGGAAGCCCATTCTTCCGGCACCACCATCGGGGTAGTGGCCCAAAAAAACGACGAGATCGAAGTGCCGAGCGCTGACGACTTGAACAAGGTCGGCACGGTGGCCCGCGTGCTGAAAATGCTGCGCATGCCCGACGGCACGAACACCGTCATTTTACAAGGGCTGAAGCGGTTCCATTGGACCCGGCTTGAGCAGGAAGAACCCTACTTGAAAGCGCGCGTCACGGAGTATGACGCGGAAAAACTCCCCCCGAAAGATGCCGAACACACGGCGCTGATGGAGAGTTTGAAGGAGTTGGCCCTCGAGATCATCCAGCTCAGCCCCAACATTCCGTCCGAAGCGGGGTTTGCCATCAAGAGCATCGACAGCTTGAGCTTCTTGGTGAATTTCACGAGCTCGAACATGAATGCCCCGGTGGAAGAAAAGCAGCGCTTGTTGGAGGTGGAAGGCATCAAGGCCCGGGCAAATCGGGTTTTGGAACTCTTGCACAAGGAGCGCCAAATGTTGACCCTCAAGCAAGACATCGCCACCAAGGTCAAAGGCGAGCTCGACCAGCAGCAGCGGGAATACTTCCTCAACCAGCAACTCAAGCAAATTCAGGAGGAGCTCGGCAACAACCCGCAGGCGCTGGAAATCGCCGAAAAGCGCGCCCGCGCGGAACAAATGGACTGGCCGGACCACGCCCGCGACACGTTCGAAAAGGAACTGACCAAGCTCGAACGCATCAACTCGCAATCCGCCGAGTACAGCGTGCAGGCAAACTACATCGACCTCCTGCTCGACCTCCCGTGGAACCGGCGTTCGATGGACAATTTCGACTTGAAGCACGCCGAAGCGGTGTTGGACGAGGACCACTGGGGGCTGGAAGAGGTGAAAGACCGCATCATCGAGCATTTGGCGGTGCTGAAGTTGAAGGGCGATTTGAAAGCGCCCATCCTGTGCCTCTACGGCCCGCCGGGCGTAGGGAAAACCTCACTCGGGCGGAGCGTGGCGAAGGCCCTCGGGCGCGAGTACGTGCGGATGAGTTTGGGCGGCTTGCGGGACGAGGCGGAAATCCGCGGACACCGCCGGACTTACATCGGAGCGATGCCCGGACGCATCCTGCAAAACCTCAAAAAAGCCGGAACGTCGAACCCGCTCTTCGTCCTCGATGAAATCGACAAGCTGAGCCGTGACGCCCACGGCGATCCGTCTTCGGCCATGCTCGAGGTGCTGGACCCTGAACAAAATTCCACCTTCCACGACAACTACCTCGACATCGACTACGATTTGAGCAACGTCATGTTTTTGGCCACGTGCAACTCGCTGAGCAGCATCCAACCTGCGCTGCGAGACCGCATGGAAATCATCCACGTCAGCGGTTACACGATGGAGGAGAAGGTGGAAATTGCCAAGCGGCACCTGCTGCCCAAGCAAGTGCGGGAAGCCGGTTTCACCACGAAGGACATCAAGGTGCTGAAGAAGACGCTCGAAGCCGTGGTGGACCAGTACACGAACGAATCCGGGGTGCGCGGATTGGACAAGCGCCTGGGCAAAATCGTTCGGAACCGGGCGCGCCAAATCGCCATGGACGAGCCGTTTGAGGTGGAGGTCAAGGCCGACGAGCTGAAGGGCATCCTCGGGCCGTCGCACGAGCGGACCCGCTACCAGGGCAACGATGTGCCCGGCGTGGTGACGGGGCTGGCGTGGACGTCGGTGGGCGGCAAGATCCTGTTCATTGAGTCGCAGCTTTCGCCGGGCAAAGGCCAAATGCAGCTCACGGGCAACCTCGGGCAAGTGATGAAGGAAAGTGCTAGCATCGCGCTCTCGTTCATCAAGGCCCATGCACATGCCTTGGATTTGGACCCGGAAATCTTCGGACAACGGAACATCCACATC
Organism: Flavobacteriales bacterium; assembly: GCA_023264155.1. GTDB lineage: Bacteria > Bacteroidota > Bacteroidia > Flavobacteriales_D > Sanyastnellaceae > JALQTD01. Next base: position 4,657 of record JALQTD010000023.1, read on the forward strand.
CACGTGCCGGAAGGCGCCACCCCGAAGGACGGTCCGAGCGCCGGGGTGACGATGCTGACGTCCCTCGCCTCCGCCCTCACGGGGCGCAAGGTGCGCAAGGCCCTCGCGATGACCGGGGAGATTACCCTGCGCGGGCAGGTCTTGCCAGTGGGGGGCATCAAGGAGAAAATCCTGGCCGCCAAGCGCGCGGGCATCAAGGAAATCCTGTTGTGCGAATCCAACCGGCAAGACGTTGAGGACATCGACGAACGGTACCTCAAGGGGCTGAAATTCACCTACGTGAACACCCTGTCGGAAGTGTTGCAACGCGCCCTGCTCAAGGAGCAAGCGGCCCCTACCCTGCTCGACCTGTGAGGCGGCTCCTCGCGGTGGCAGTGGCGCTGATGAGCGCCTGGGCAGTCCGGGCGCAGGTCAGCCCGTGGATGGTGTTCGACGTCCCGACTGACCCGCGGGCGGCGGGCCTGGGGGGGCGGCTGGTAGCGGGCTTGGAGGCCGATGCCCACGGCGCGACCTACTCCCCTGCCCTCATGGATTCGGCGAATGCCACGCGGGTGGCGTTCGACCACGTCCGCTATTTCGGCGGGCTACACGCTTCGGCCGTGGGGTATACGTGGGGAACCCGGCGCGGGTGGACCCTCACTTCGGGCGCGCGGTTTGCGGGGTTCGGCGAGCTGAATGAAACGGACGACACGGGGCAGGTCATCGGCAGCTTCAGTGGCGGCGAAACGGTGGTCCAGAGTGGGGTCACGAAAAGGCTCAATGACCGGTGGCGGGTCGCGGGGCGTGTGGTGCTCGGTTTGCGGAATGTGGACCGGGAAACCGCGGGCATGGCCGGCTTGGAGCTGGGCATGCACGGCTTGTTCGCCGAGCAGCGGCTGGCGGTGGGAGCAGCGCTGACGGGTTGGGGGCGCCAAATCGGCATCGACGGGAACCAACCCGACGGCCGCCTGCCCGCGAACCTTCAGGTCGGAGCGGTCAAGGGCTTCGAACACGCCCCGTTCCGGTTGCACCTGCGGCTCAGCGACTTGCAAACGTGGGACTTGGCGCCGGAAGGAACCTACGACCCGCTCATCGACCCGCTGACGGGCGAGGAAATCCCGAGCGGGAAATGGGCGTTCGGGGACCGGTTGATGCGGCACGTGGGGGTCGGGACCGAGCTGCTGCTTTCGGACGCGCTGGCGATCCAAGTGGGGTTCGATTACCGCCGCCGGGCGGAATTGAATGCAAACGGACGGACGGGGACAAACGGGTTTTCCATCGGGACCTCGTTCGCCGTCAAGCAGTTCCAACTGCGCTTGAGCCGGAACACGTACCATTTCGCGGGGTCGAGCACGCATTTGGCCTTGAACATCCCCTTGAGCGCTTGGATTTGACCTGAACAACCGCAGCGCACGCCTTAAATTCGCCGCATGAATCGGAAACGCCTGAACGTCGCAGTCGATGGCCACTCCTCCTCTGGGAAGAGCACGTTGGCCCAACAAGTGGCGCGCGCCATGCATTATATGTACATCGACACCGGCGCGATGTACCGCGCAGCCACCTTGTTCGCGATGAAGGAGCGCCTCGTCACCACGACCGAGGTGAAAACCGAAGCCCTCGAAAAGGCCCTCGACCGGATGTACTTGCAATTCCGCTTCAATCCGGCATCCGGCGTTTCTGAGATCCACCTCAACGGCACGAATGTCGAGCGGGAAATCCGGACAATGGAAGTGGCGAAGCGGGTGAGCCTGGTAGCCGCCGTGCCTGCCGTTCGGAAAAAGCTCGTGACGCTGCAGCAGCGCATGGCCGAAGACGGTGGCGTGGTGATGGACGGCCGCGACATCGGCACCGTGGTGATGCCCGACGCCGAAGTGAAGTTCTTCCTGACGGCTTCGCCCGAAGTCCGGGCCCAGCGCCGGTTGGAAGAGTTGGTGGCGAGCGGGAAAGAGACGAAATACGAAGAAGTGCTGGAAAACCTGCTCCTGCGCGACCGCATCGACTCCACCCGGGCAACGTCTCCGTTGCGCCAAGCCGATGACGCCGTGGTGCTGGACAACAGCGAACTCACCTTGGACGAGCAGTTTGATTTCATGCTGACCACCATCCGCAAACGACTCGAAGAACTCGCATGAGGTGGGTGATCGCGTGGTTGGGGATGGGTTGGGCCCTCGCCGGATGGGCCCAGCAGCGGCCGGAATGCCTGACCGATGAGGCGGCGGCCGCTTGGGCGGACTCGGTGCTGCAGCAGCTGACGCTCGACGAAATGACCGCCCAGTTGCTCATGCCCCCGGTGTACTCGCGGGAGCGGTCGGCGGATTGGGAGCGGGAGGAGCGCTGGTGCCGGGAATACGGCATTGGCGGGGTGATCGCCATGCAAGGAACGCCCGAATTGCAGCGGGAGCGCATGCGGCGGCTGCGGGAGGCGTCGCGGGTGCCGCTTTGGGTTTCGACCGACGGCGAGTGGGGGGCGGCCATGCGGTTCTCGGACACGCACGCTTTTCCGCGGGCGATTACGCTGGGGGCCACGAATGATCCGGATTTGGTGAGCCAAATGGGGGGCCAAATCGCGCTCGACCTGCGCGCCCTCGGCATCCACGTGAATTTCGCGCCCGATGTCGACATCAATTCCAACCCCGCCAATCCCGTCATCGGCTTCCGCTCCTTCGGGGAAGACCCGGAGCGCGTGACACGCCTCGGACTCGCCTATGCCTCCGGTTTGCAAAGCGAGCGGGTCCTCGCCACCGCCAAGCACTTCCCTGGTCACGGCGACACCGATGCCGATTCCCACCTGACCTTGCCCACCCTTGCCCACGACCGAGCGCGCTTCGACAGCGTGGAACTGGTGCCGTTCCGGGGATTGGCCGCCGGCGGGGTCGGCGCCTTCATGGCCGCCCACCTGAACATCCCGGGGCTCGAACCGGACTCCTTGCCCTCCACCCTTTCCCGGCGCATCGTCACCGACTTGCTCCGCGAAGACCTGGGCTACGAAGGGCTCGTGTTCACCGACGCGATGACCATGAAGGGGTTTGCCGACTTCGCCCGCACCGAATCGCCCCATGTAGACGCCTTGCTCGCGGGGAATGACGTGCTGCTGTTTCCGGGTGAGCCCGAGGCCGTGCTCGCTGAGGTGCGGCAGGCCCTTTCGGAAGGGCGGTTGGATTCGGCCTTCATCGCTGCGAAATGCCGGCGGGTGTTGCAAGCCAAACATTGGACCGGAGCCGCCGGCCCCACGGCCTTCCCACCTGCCGAAGGTGACCACGCCACGCTCCACCGCGCCATCCTCGAATCCGCCCTGACCGTGGTGACGAACCGCCGCCGGGTGCTGCCCCTGGCGGGTCCCGTCGCGCGCGTGGACGTGCTCCGACTCGGCACCGAGTCCGGCCCGCTCTCCGAGCGCCTGCAAGCGATTCTAGGATCCGGGGCCGTCGTGCAAGAACAGCCCTTGCCGAGTCAACTTGCGTCGTGGTGGGAAAACCGGCCGAGTTCCGACGCGTACATCGTCGCCCTTGGCGGCACCGACCGCCGGCTCAGCAAGCAGTACGGGGTCACCGATGGCGAGTGGGCGCGGCTTGAAGACCTCGCAGCACGGGTGGCCTTGGAACCGGACAGCCCGCCGCTGGTCATCGTGGTGTTCGGGTCGCCTTACCTCCTCGACCGGATGACGCGCATTGCGGCCTTGAGCGATGCCGTGGTCGTGGCCTACGAGGACGAACCCGTTGCCGAAAAAGTAGCGGCCGAGTTCATCGGCGGAGCTGTGGGCGCTTCCGGGACCTTGCCGGTGTCGGCTGGCGGATTCCCGGCTGGCTGGGGAGTCCCGTCGTTGGGCGGCGTGCGGCTTGGCTTTGCGGACGTGCCCTTTGCCGGCGCCGCAGCCATCGATTCCATCGCAGAAGAAGCCATCCAGCAAGGTGCCATGCCAGGATGTCGGGTGCTCGTGGCCCACGCTGGGCGAATTGTGCATGACGGAGTCTACGGCACCACCGATGGCCGCCAGCCGGTAGAAAAGGGCACCGTCTATGACCTTGCGAGCATCACGAAAGTGGCGGCTTCGACGCTCTCGTTGATGGCGCTCGAAGAGGCCGGACAACTTGCGCGGGGCGACCGGTTGGACAGGTACCTCGCGGATTTGCGGGGCACGGCACTCGGGGAGCGGCGAATGGAGGACGTGTTGGCGCATCGAGCGGGCTTGAAGGCGTGGATTCCGTTTTACCTCGAAGCGCTGGAAAAGCCCGGCGTTTTCACGCGGACGCCAGACGCCACGCACCAGACCCAGGTGGCCGATGGGCTGTATGTGCTCGACACGTACCGCGACACGATTTTGCAGCGGATTGTGGAAGCGCCGCTGGACCCGGTGGGGACGCATCGGTACAGTGATTTGGGCTATTACGAGCTGCAGCGCGTGGTGGAACAGCTGACGGGCCAAACCCTCGACGCCTTTGCCCACGACCGCTTCTACGCCCCCATGGGCCTCACGCGCATCGGATTCAAGCCGATGGGGTGGGCCGAGCCGAAGGACGTGGCCCCCACCGAAATGGACCAAGTGTTCCGGGAGCAGACCGTGCACGGGCACGTACACGACCCGGGGGCGGCGATGCTCGGCGGGGTGGCGGGGCATGCGGGGTTGTTTAGCGATGCGTATGATTTGGCACGGCTGTTCTACATGCTCGTCCGGGGTGGGCATTACGGCGGGTGGAACGGCCTGCGCGCGGAGACGATTCACGCGTGGACCCAGCGGGTGGATGCGGATGAGCAACACCGGAAGGCGTGCGGATTCGATCGGCCGGAGGCGGAACGGGACGAGGGGCCGACCTGCAACGAGGCGGGTTGGGCGAGTTTTGGGCACACGGGGTTCACGGGGACGGTGGCGTGGGCGGATCCGGATGCGGATTTGGTCTACATCTTCCTGAGCAACCGCGTGCATCCCGACGCGGAGAACTGGAAACTGGTGAGCCTGAATGTGCGGACGGAAATTCAGCGGGTGGTGTACCAAACCTTGGGCCTCCCCGAACGGTTTAACCTCCATGACTGAATCCTCCGCTCCCCGCAACATGCGCATCGGAATTGTGTGCTACCCGACCTTCGGCGGTTCGGGGGTCGTGGCCACCGAGCTCGGCAAAGCGCTCGCCGATCAAGGGCACGAAATCCACTTCATCACCTACGACCAGCCCGCGCGGCTAGGGAGCTTCCATGCGAACGTGTTCTACCACGAGGTGCGGGTGTCGGATTACCCTTTGTTTGACTACCCCCCGTATGAATTGGTGTTGGCCAGCAAGATGGTGGAAGTGGTGCGGCAACACGGCCTGGACCTGATCCATGCGCACTACGCCATTCCGCACGCGAGTGCCGCGTACACCGCGCGTGCGATCCTGCGAGAAGAAGGGCTGCGCGTTCCGTACATCACGACGCTGCATGGCACGGACATCACCTTGCTCGGGCGGGATCCGTCGTTCAAGCCGGTGATTTCTTTCGCCATCAACCAAAGCGACGCCGTCACTGCGGTATCGAACAGCTTGAAGGAGGACACCGAGGCCCTTTTCGAAGTGAAGCGCGACATCGATGTTATCCACAACTTCTTCTGTCCGAGCCACTTTGCCATCCCCGTCAAGGAGGATTTGCGCGCGAGTTTGGCGCCGGAAGGAGAGCCCATCATCACCCACATTTCGAACTTCCGTCCGCTGAAGCGGGTGCCGGACGTGGTGCGGGCATTTGCTGCGGTTCGGGCGGAACGTCCAGCGAAGTTGCTGTTCATCGGCGACGGGCCGGAGCGGCATGCGGCGGAAACCCTGTGCGAGGAACTCGGCGTGCAGCGGGACACCTACTTCTTGGGGAAGGTGAAGAATCCGATTGAGGCCCTGCTCATCAGCGACCTGTTCATGCTGCCATCCGAGTCGGAGAGCTTTGGGTTGTCGGCGTTGGAGGCGATGGCGGCCGGCGTGCCGGTGGTGGCCTCGAACGCTGGGGGCATTTCCGAGGTGGTCGAAGACGGCGTGGCCGGGATGTTGTGCCCCGTGGGAGACGTCGCTGCCCTCGCGGCCGCCTGCCTCGACATCTTGGGTTCGCCCGCCCGCCTCGAACAATTCTCGCTCCAGGCATTGGACTCCGCAAACCGGTTCCACATCCAGCGCATTCTTCCACAATACGAACGCGTGTACGCGCGCGCGCTAGCAGCCCGTAATTCCTGACCCCATGGCCAGCACCAAATCCATCGGTCCCCGCATCACCTACGCCGAACACGGCGACGCCTTCACCGTGATCATCAGCCAATCCATCCCACGCACCTCGTTCGGCTTACTCGTGGCTTGGTGGTTCGCCTGGTGGCTGATCGGAGCGGTTTTCCTCGTGGAATGGGCGCGGACAGAAGTGGCGGATGAGCGGATGTTCTTTGCGATTTCGTTGGCATTTTGGGCCTATTTCGCCTTCCGCGTGGGCAAGGTCATCGCCTGGCGCAAATGGGGGCGGGAAATGATCCGGATCACGGCCACCACGCTTTCGGTCAAAAACGCATTCGGCAGCTACGGACGAGCGCTTGAAGTCCCCCTCGCGTCCGTCGACCGGATGGAGGTGGTAAAGCGCGACCCCGCGAAGTTCCTGCATTCGCTCGACCAGAGTTTCTGGATCATGGGGGGCGAAAGTTTGGTGGTGCGCAGCAAGGTGAAGCGATTGCGGTTAGGGAAGCAGTTGTCCATGAAGGAGGCCGGTGCCTTGGCGAAGGTGATGGATGGCGCGATCCGGCGGGCACACAAGGCTGCCGCGCGTCCCTGAAGCCAACGCCGACGTCTGCAAAGTTGATTTGTAAAGCTGTTTTGTTTGGGGTCCTTTTGGGGCATGAACAAGACATGGAGAAGGGTGGCTTGGGCCACCGGAGGAGGGTTGGTGCTCGGCGGATGCCACTGTGGCCCAACAGAGTTGGAGCCTTGCTACACTTGGCACGTCCGATTCTTGGACGGGACCGTGCCGGTGGAGGCCACGTGCGCTTTGCTCGCGGCAGGTGAATGGCAAGGCGGGTTCACGGGGGTTAGTCCCGATAGCTTGCTCGAAGTCGTGGAGGTAGTGGATGGCGTCGCCACTTGGCCGGAAGCACCCACCGTGGATGCCTTGACGGTTGATGCGGAGCACCCTACCGGAATGGCTGTTGCGCTCAGCCGCACCAGCGTCCACGGTTGCGGCACACAAGTCGTTTACCTGCCGACCCCCACGGAACTGTCCTTCCAACGGGCCCAAGCGGACCGAAACGGAACCCGATGGTACGGGAAACTCAGTCCCACACCGACTCCGCCCGACCTGGCGAGCTGGCTGAACGGCAACGGCCCCGATGTGATCATCGACCAAGCGGCCTCGAGCATCGGCATCGCCTCCACCTGCACCTTCGTCTTTCCGGTGAATCAAGCCGAATACAACGTGCACATGCAGTGGTTCCGTTGGACCCTCGAATCAGGGTTGCAACCGGACCACGTCCAATCCCTGACCGTACCGGTCGCGGATGCCGGGAAAACCCACTTTGTAACCTTCTAATTCACCGGATATGAACCTCTCTTGGATTCGCCCCCACCTCGGGGGCCTGGTCTACGCGTGCCTCACTTTGACGGCTCCTGCGGCGGCGGCCGCACAGATTTCCCTTGCCACTGCCAAGCAATGCGCCTTCGAGCAGGCGGAGAATTGGCCCGCCACAAGTCATCAATTCAGGAAGCTGCAGGATTCCCTTGGCGTAGATCCCGTGCTACTCATCGGCCCGTCCAGCGAGCAGGGGGCATACTTCGGTCGGTCCTATTTTCATCGCGGCGAAACGGTGCAGTGGTACCTGACTAGGGATGGGCTACCCAACTCCTCCGTGCCAGAAGTTTGGATCGATGGGGAATGGGTCGGGACCGGTTGGGAAGAGCCGATGGCCTTTACCATCCCCTCGGACGAACGCACCGTGATGTTGCTCGAAGTCAAGGTGCCGTCGGATTCCACTTCAGCCGGATGGGCAGTCACCCTTCCCTTGAAAACCTTGTGCGCTCCTCCGGCTCCGGACCTGCCGCCTTGGCCCGTATCCGACCCGGCCAATCCCTGGTGGGTCGGAGCGTTTCATGAGGGAGAGGCGGTGACCGGCATGGCCATGACCTTGCTTGGAGCCGACGGGCTGTTCGACAAGCCCTTGCTCGTTGTCGAGGGCTTCGATCCGGGGCTCGTGGACGGGGATCCCAGTTATGGATATGGGAATATGAATTGGGATGCGATTTGGCATTGCACCGACCTCGACTATCCGAACACGGCGGCCATGCCGGTGCTGTTCGATGCCTTGCTTGCGGAGGGCTTCGATTTGGTTTACATGGACTTCGAAGATGGGACACGCGCCGCCGCCGCTCAGGCGACGCTGTTGGGCCATGTGTTGGATTTGGTCTCCGAGCACAGTTCGACTGCGGGACAAACCGTGGTGGTGGGTGCGAGCATGGGCGGGGTCATCGCACGTCTCGCGTTGCGGGAGCGTGAATTAGCGGGCACCACGGATTGTGTGCGGCAGTTCATCACCATCGACAGCCCTCACCGCGGAGCCTACCTGCCGATTGCCCTGCAAGAAGCCCTCGGTTTCTTCGCCCAGCACGATGTGCAAGCCGCTGAACTGATGGAAGCATTGAACTCCCCTGCTGCCCGTGAATTGCTGGTCCTCACTCCCGATGGAGTTCCCGCCGAACACGGAAACCTCATCGACCAACTCGATGCGTGGGGATGGCCCGAAGGTCCTCAAAGCCTCGCCCTCTCGAATGGGCATCCCGAAGTGGGCTGCGGCGATCCAGGTGCGACCTTGCTGCAAGGAAATTTGGAGGCGCTTGGCGTCAACTGGGCCCAAATCCAGCTTTGGCCCATGCCCGGAAATCCCTACCACACCGCTTCAACCCCCAACGCCAACGTCGTGTTCGATTGCAGTGTGCCCAACTTGAGCGGCGATTGGTGGTCCGACCCGGTGCTGGAAGGCACTGCGTGGTGCGCACCTGCGGCTCCCCCATGGGAATCCACCCCCGCGAGCACTTCTCCGCACATCCAAGCCCTCCAAGCCGCCCTGCTCAGCCAAGGCTTTGAATTGACAGGAGGCACCGATTGGACCGCCTTCGTCCCCGTGGCTTCCGCTCTGGACGATGAGGCATCCGAACCGATTGACCGCCGATTTGAGCCCCTGCCGTCTGCGCCGGCATCCCATTGCGACCTCACAGGACACATCGACTTCCTGCTGGAGTACATTGAACAAGGCCACCACGACCATGGGTTCATTTCAGCCGATGATGCGGGTTACCCCCATTGGGGACACCTGATGCCCCATCGGACTTGGATGGCTGGGGGCACGATCCCATCGGGGTTCACGTGGACCATTGGCACCCCCGAAGGCAACGGGGGATGGGGCTTGACCTGGCCCACATTTCATGTGCGAACCTCCCCGTGCAGCCTGCCGCTGCTGATATCGCCGAGCGCCACCCTGCAGGTGGGCGAAACCAGTGGGCAAGGTACCGGCATCCTTTCCATCGAGCGCTTCTGCACCCTCAAAATCGCCGCAGGCGGCACCTTGTCGATCGGGTCAGGCAGCGAACTCATCGTGCGGGACGGCGGTGTGCTCCAAGTCCGCGGTGACGGGCTGACCTTAGCCCCCGACGCCCGCCTGACGGTGGAGCCCGGGGGCCGGATTGAGTTGCTCGAAACGAGCCATTGGCACCTGCCTTCGGAGTCGATTGTAAATTGGTCGGGCCAAATCCAATTGGCAGCAGGCGCCATTTGGTCCATCCAAGCAGAAGCCGGCGCATCCGCCATCCTGCAAGGAACAGCCGCGCTGCCCCTCGGGTCGGAATGGCTCATCGAAGGACTCACAGCACCGTTTGACCTCCACGTATCGGGCGAAGCCCTGCTCAGCGGCCAAGGCACCACCCGCTGGGAAGACGTGCACCTGAGCTTCGCCCCCAACGCGGCCCTGATCGGTGGGTCCAAGCAGCGGTGGCAAGATGTTCATTGCTGGGGAGACACGGGGGCAACGCTTCAATCGTCGAACAGGTGGCGTTGGGTGGGCGGAGGCGGAGAACACCTCGTGATTTCCCACACATCCTCCTCCCCTGCGGACCCTTTTTTCGAATCACTGGCATTTTCGGAATCCACTATTCACACCACAGCAGACGCTCCCCACGCGCGAAACTGCCACTTTGACCGCACTTCGTGGTCGAGTGACGCACCGCTCGAGGGCACTTGGGAAAACTGCCATTGGCTGCATGGAGAGGAACTCACCGGACTCGCAATAGGGAATGCCCAAGCACCGGTCGACATCAGCGGTTGCTCTTTTCAAGATTACCACACCGGTCTCGCCCTGTTCCATGCTGAAGCGCTGCTCGCTTGCAACGAGTTGAAGCATTGTGAACAGGCCTTGCACACCCAATCAAATGCCCTGGCCATCTTGTCTGGCCCGGGCGCAGGCGGGAATTCATTCGATGAAAACACGGTGCACGTCAAGTTCTCCGCCGCTCCGTGGTGGGATTGTGTTGGCGGCAACAATTCATTTGGGTGGGCCAATGCCTTCGCATTCGAAGGTTCCTTGGCCCTTCCTCCCGTTCAAGGCCCGAACAGCTTCCTGCTCGAAGCCGGTGGCAACTTCTGGGACGGGGCCGATCCGACTTGGTCGCTATCCTCCGAATCGGGGGGGCAAGTGGCCCTGCACACGTGGCCCCAGGTTCCCGATTGGAATGGTTGCACATCCGGGACCCTGGGCACGATTCCTGAAGCGAGCAGCCCCAAACACCTGGCTTTCCTATCCCAGGGACGCGTTCATTGGCCGACTACCACGGCGGGTCGGTTGGAACTTGTGGACCTGCGTGGCGCCGTGCTCCGGCAACAGGTCGTGGGGCCGAAAGATGCCCCTGTGCAGTGGACGCTGGACGGTCTTGCAGCCGGTACTTACCTCATCCATTGGATGCCGTCATGCGATTCGGGCACGCACGAAACCGTTCCTATTTTTTGGTCACCTTGAAGCCAAAAAGCGGACCGCTGCATCGTACCCCCCAAAGCCAATCCCCGAAATCACCCCCGCGCACACGCCGGAAATCAGCGAGGTCTGACGAAATTCCTCGCGTGCATGGATGTTGGTCAGGTGCACTTCGACCACGGGAGCGGCAATGGCAGCAATGGCATCCCGCAAGGCGACGCTGGTGTGCGTGTACCCCCCTGGATTGAACACAATGCCGTCGCCACTGAATCCATGGGCTTGCAGGGCATCGATCAAGTCGCCTTCGTGATTCGATTGCAACAACGTCACCTCCACGTCCAAGTCCCGCCAAACGGACAGCTGGTCGTTCAGCCACTGGTCGAGCGAGCGGTCTCCGTAGAGCGCGGGTTCCCGGCGACCGACGAGGTTGAGGTTGGGGCCTTGGAGGATGAGGATGCGCTTCATTTGGCAAACTTACGCGATGTGTTCCACCCAATGCCGCAGCACAACCAAGCTCAACAACACGGCAAAAACAATGGCGACGGCATTCAACCAAATGCCCACGCCGGCCATCTGCCGGATGGTGACCCGACCACTCCCGAACACAATGGCATTGGGGGGCGTGGCCATCGGAAGCATGAACGCGCAACTGCTGGCGAGCGTCAACGGCACCGCAAACAACAAGGGCGAGAGGCCCAACGCCTGTGCGAGTTGAATGACAACGGGAACAAATACCACCGTGAGGGCCAGGTTGCTCATGACCTCGGTGAGCAGCAAGCCGATCGCCGTGAGCACGGCAGCCACGGCCCACCATGGCCATCCTTGTGTCCCGGCGATGCCCTCGGCGAGGAAGGTGATCCATCCGGCGTCGGCAAGGGATTTGGCCAAGGTCAAGCCGCCACCGAAGAGCAAGAGGATTTCCCACGGCAACCGCTGGGCATCGGTCCACTGCAAGACCGATTCGCCTCTGCGCGTGCCCGAAGGCAGCAAGAACAGGCTCAGGCCGCCCGTCATGGCGATGCCGGTGTCGGTCAGGGCCCACCCGAAGGCATCGTTGAGCGGTCCGCGGGTGACCCAGAGGAAGGCCGTTCCCGCGAACACCCATGCCAGGCGTTTTTCAGCCGCCCCCCAGGCGCCGAGCCGGCGCAATTCGGCTTGGAACCAATCTCCTGAAGCGCCGATGGCTCCGTCTGACGTTTTGACCAGCCAACGGGTCATGAGGAAATACATGACCACCAGCAAGGCCGCCCCAAAAGGAAGGGCCATGACCATCCAGCCGAAGAAGGGGACTTCGATGCCCGTTTGTTCGGCCAGGATGCCTGCCATCGCCACATTCGGCGGAGTGCCTACTAAAGTGGTTAACCCCCCGACGTTCGCAGCGTATGCGGTGCCCAACAACAGCGCCACCGGAAACCGGTCGGACGCATCATCGGAGGCGGGAACTTGGGAAATCACGGACATGGCGATGGGGAGCATCATCAACGTGGTGGCCGTGTTGGAGATCCACATGCTGAGCAGGGCTGTTGCGAGCATGAAGGCGCCGACCAAGCGCCGGCGGGAGTGCCCGGCCCGGGCCAGCACCCACAGAGCGATGCGCTGATGCAAATGCCACTTTTCCAGGGCCAGTGCGATCAGGAACCCTCCGAGGAAGAGGAAGATGTAATGCGACCCGTACGAAGCCGTGGCATCTTGTACCGGCATGATGCCCAATGCGGGAAACAGCACAATGGGCAGCAACGAAGTCACAGCAATGGGCACTGCGTCTGCAATCCACCACGTCAGCATCCAAGCGGCGGCGGCCAAGGTAGCGGCCTGGACATCGGCCACTCCCAGCGCGGATGCGCCACTGTAGGCCAGTGCGCACAGCGCCGGTCCGGCAACGACCTTCACCCACGGGTTCATGGGGCGGCGGCGATTTGGAGGATGGCGTGTACGGGCGCGTGATCCGAGATGAACACCCCCCATTTGATGACCTCATCCACACAATGCCACGCCACATCCGCCCCGTCGACCCAGATGTAGTCGATGCGCGGCGCTCCCACGGTGCGGTCCGTGAAGAACGTCGTGTAAGTTCCGAAGGTGCGGCGGCAGCGGGTTCGGGGATTGGCGTAGGCATCGTGCAAGGTCCCCAGTTCAGACAAATACGTGTGCACGGGACCACCGGGTTCTTCGTTGAAATCGCCAATCAACAAATGCACCTCATCCGCCGCTGACTCCCCCATCCAACCGGCGCACAACGCTGCAGCGGCTTGACGGGCCTGCTGGCCGGTATGGGACCAATGGGTGTTCAACACCCGGATGCGCTTGCCCGTGATGCGGTCGTGAAGCAGCACCAGGGAGGCGATGCGAGGCAGGTCGGCATCCCAACCCACACTGCCCGGCACATTTGGGGTCAGCGAAAGCCAGCGGGTCTCGGCGTGCAGCAGATCGAAGCGGTCTCGGCGCCAAAAAATCGGGCAGGCCTCTCCCCCGCCATCGGCATCGCGGCCCACGCCATAGGCGTCCATGTGCTCGAGCGCCGCCTCGAGGTCGCCGAGCTGATGGGGCAGCGCTTCTTGCACGCCGGCAATGTCGTAGAAGCGCACCGCGTCGGCCACCTCTTGCAAGCGGTCTGCCCACCGCAAGGTGTCGCTGGGATTGTCGTAGCGGACATTGAAGGTGAGCACGGTCAACTCGGAAGCGCGGTTTTGGGCCAAGCCATCAGCGGCCGGCCAGCCCACCATGAGCCCGACCAACACCAGCCATAGAAAATCCCTGAACATGGTCGAAAGATACCCCACGATGCCGCGTAACTTCGCGCGCTGTGGGAAGAGCTCGAAAATACCGCCGCGGGGAGTCCTTGGATTTGGACATCACCGGCTACGCCTATGGCGGCAAAGGCATTGCGAAAGTGGACACGGAGGATGGCCAGTTCACGGTGTTCGTCCAAAACGCCTACCCGGGCCAGCGCGTGCGCGCTCGGGTTACCAATTGCAAAGCGCGCTATGCGGAATGCAGCCTCGACGAAGTGCTCGAGCGGGCGCCGGACGAGGTGGAACTGCCATACCAGCCGATTCCGGGCGCGCCCTATGCGGCCGTGCCGATTGCGCGTCAGCACGCCTTGAAGGTGGACACGACCATGGAGCTGTTCCGCCGCATCGGCGAAGTCGCGGATGTGGAAGCGCGGTTTCAGGGCATGATCGCTTCCCCGAGCCACTGGCATTACCGCAACAAGATGGAGTACAGCTTCTCGGCGATTGTGCACGATTTGGACACGGGCGAGAAGGTGGACCGGTTTGGGCTGGGCTTCAAGCACCGGGGGACGTGGTGGGCCGTGGAGGATTTGGACCGGGATTCGGGGCTGTTTGACGAAGACGTCGAGCGTGATTTGCACCAAATCCGCGCCTTCTGTGAAGCGTCCGGACTCCCCGCTTGGCACCCCCCGAAGCGGGAGGGCTTTTTCCGGTTCTTGGTGGTGCGGAAGAGCTTCGCGGAGGGCACGCTCCTGGTCAACTTGGTCACCAGCAGCGCCGGCCTGAAGCGCTGGGACATGGCGGGCTTCGTGGCCCTGCTGCACCGGTTGTGGCCCGGGCGGGTAGCCGGGGTGCTGCACACCATCAACGACGACACCGGGGAGCGGGTGGAGGCGCGCGCCGGGAAGACACGGGTGGTGGATGGAGCGGAGCGGATCACGGAGGTGCTCCATGGTTTGGCCTTTGACATCAGCATGTCCAGTTTCTTCCAAACGAATCCGCAAAGCGCGGAACGGCTCTACCAAGAGGTGGTCGACGCCGTGCTGCACGAACAAGATGGGCTCGAGGGTGAGGTCATCATGGACCTGTTTTGCGGAACGGGAACCATTGCCCAGCTGCTCGCCCGGGCGACCGGACGGCCCATCATCGGCGTGGACCTCGTGGAATCCGCGATCGCCGATGCCCGCATCAGCACCCAACGCAACGGCAACGACGGGATCCAATTCTACGCGGCCGACGTGGGGAAATTCTTGCTCGACTACCCCGAATACACCGGGCGCATCCGCACCATCGTGCTCGACCCGCCGCGGGCGGGCATTTCGCCGAAAACACTCCGGAAGGTCATGCGGCTCGGTGCGCCGCGCATCGTGTATGTCTCCTGCAACCCCGCCACGCAGGCGCGGGATTTGAAAACACTCGGCGAATGGGGTTACGCCTTCAAGTCCTTCAAACTCGTCGATCAATTTCCGCACACCGCCCACGTGGAATCGGTGGCTATCTTCGAAAAAAAATCCACCCCATGACGGCTGCTCGCACCCCCATTTTGGACGCGGTACAAATCGAACGCAAACTCCAGCGGATTGCCCGCCAAATCGTGGAAGAACACCACGAAGAACAGGCCATCATCCTGATCGGCGTGGCGGGCCAAGGCAGCCACATGTGCGCCCGCCTCGTGCACATTTTACGCACCATTTGCGCCATCGAGGTCAGCGAAGAACAGCTCAGCTTGCACAAGGACGCTCCGCTGGAGCACCCCATCACCTACTCGGGGGATGCCGAAGCGGTGCGCGGGGCATCGGTCGTGTTGGTCGACGACGTCCTGAATTCGGGCCGCACCTTGATTTATGCGGTGAAACACTTGCTCGATTTGGCGCCGAAGCGGATGCACACGGCCGTGCTCATCGACCGCTTTCATCGCTCGTTCCCCGTGCGCGCGGACTTTTGTGGTTTGACCTTGAGCACCACCGTGAAGGAGCACATCGAGGTGGAGTTCCGGGCGGACGGGCAGGATGCCGCTTATTTGGAGGACAAGGCCCAAACATCCAGTTCCGACTGAATCGACGCCACCTCCGCCGCCGCAAACCGGGCAAACCGGTAATGTTCGGCACGGGCGGCATCGAGCTTTTCGAGGAACGCCCGCCCCTCAACTTCCCAATCCACTTCGGCGAGTAACGGCCGCTGCAATCGTTCCGCAGCCGGCTTCAAGCGCGCATGCACGGCCTCGAGTTCCGGGCGCAACCAAAGCGCCTCGCCGGTGCGGGCCATCTCGTCGCGGTTCGCGGGCAGCAGGGGCGTGCCGCCGCCGCACGCAATGACGGTCGGGACGGCGTGGGCTGCGGCCGCCTTCAACGCGGCCTGTTCGCGTGAGCGGAACTCCAGTTCTCCGAACCGGGCGAACAGCTCGGCAACGGGCAGTCCCGCCTCAGCTGCCACCTGTTCGTCGAGGTCGATGAAGGGCCAGCCCCACCGTGCGGCGAGGAAGCGGCCGGTGGTGGTTTTGCCCGAGCCGGGGAGGCCGATGACGAAGAGGTGCATGCCGCGAAAATACGGGGGAGCGCTGCCGAAATGACGGGAAATGCGCGCAATTGCTGACTTTTTGACGGGATTTGGCCTTTGGAAAACAATTTGCGCTAGGGGGAAGAAAAAAAATCATGGACGCAAATGCATTCACGCTAAAGAGCCAGGAAATCCTGGCCCGGGCGCAACAAGAAGCGCTCGCCGGCCCGCACGGGACCATCGACACCCTGCACGTGCTCCACGCCATGCTCACCGGGGACGACCCCGTGATTCCGGGCTTGCTCGGGCGAATGGGGGTCGCGGTCGCGCCGCTGAAGGCCACCGTTGAGCGGCTCGTGGAACGGCTGCCGAAAGTGGAGGGAGCCCAACCCCAATGGTCGCGCCACGCCGGCCAAGTCGTTCAGCGCGCCATCGCCTTGTCGCGGAAGGCCGGGGACGAATACGTGCCTACGGACCGGCTGCTCGAAGCCCTGTTGGAGGAGGCGGATTCCACCGCCCAGTTGCTCAAAGACGCGGGTGCCACAAAGGATGGCCTGCAGCAAGCGGTTCGCGACTTGAGGAAGGGCGAAAAGGTCACCTCTTCGAGCCAAGAAGACACGTATGAGGCGCTCGGGAAGTACGCGAAAAACCTGAACCAATTGGCCCGCGAAGGGAAGTTGGACCCGGTCATCGGGCGGGATGAAGAAATTCGGCGGGTGCTTCAGATTTTGAGCCGACGGACGAAGAACAACCCCATCCTCATCGGGGAACCGGGGGTCGGAAAGACCGCCATTGCCGAGGGCATTGCGCACCGGATCATCAACGGGGATGTGCCGGACAACCTGCTGGACAAGACCATCCAGTCGCTCGACATGGGGGCGCTCGTGGCGGGCGCGAAGTACAAGGGCGAGTTCGAGGAACGCTTGAAGGCGGTGGTGAAGGAAGTGCAAGGGTCGGAAGGCCAAATCATCCTGTTCATTGACGAAATCCACACCCTCGTTGGGGCAGGCGGCGGTGAAGGCGCGATGGACGCGGCCAACATCCTGAAACCGGCTTTGGCCCGCGGCGAACTGCGCGCCATCGGAGCCACCACCTTGAAGGAATACCAGAAGTACTTCGAGAAGGACAAGGCGCTCGAACGGCGGTTCCAACAGGTCCTCGTGGAAGAACCCGATCGCGAAAGTGCGGTCTCCATCCTGCGCGGCATCAAGGAGCGGTACGAGCAGCACCACCAGATACAAATCCGCGATGAAGCCATCCTCGCTGCGGTGGATTTGAGCACCCGGTACGTGGCGGACCGGCACCTGCCCGACAAGGCCATTGACCTCATCGATGAAGCCGCCTCCAAACTGCGGCTCGAGATGAACTCCAAGCCCGCGGCCCTCGACGAGCTCGACCGCAAGGTGCTCCAATTGGAAATCGAACGCGAGGCCATCAAGCGGGAAGATGACCCGGTGAAATTGGCGGAGCTCGGGGTGCAACTCGCCTCGTTGCAGGAGGAGCGGGATCACCTCGAGACGCAATGGCGCCACGAGAAAGGCATTGCCGACGAAATCGCACGGCACAAGTCCGAAATGGAAGCTTTGCGCCTAGAAGCAGAGCGCGCCGAGCGGGAGGGCGACTTCGGCAAAGTGGCTGAGATCCGGTACGGCCGGATGCAAGAGGCCGAGCGGGCCGTGGAGGCCGGCAAGGCCCGGTTGGCGGAGCTCGATCCGGCCTCGAAGCTGATCAAGGAGGAGGTGGACGCGGCGGAAATTGCGGCGGTTGTGGCGCATTGGACGGGCATTCCGGTGCAGCGGATGATCGAAAGCGAGAAGGAGAAATTGCTCCACCTCGAGGACCGTTTGCACCAGCGGGTGGTGGGCCAAAACCAAGCCATCGCTGCCGTGGCCGACGCCGTCCGACGCTCCCGTGCCGGACTCGCCGACGCCCAGCGCCCGGTCGGCAGCTTCCTGTTCCTCGGCACCACCGGAGTCGGCAAAACCGAACTAGCCAAGGCGCTGAGCGAACTGCTGTTCAACGACGAGCAAGCCATGACGCGGATCGACATGAGCGAGTTCCAGGAGTCGCACACGGTTTCGCGGCTCGTGGGCGCGCCTCCCGGCTACATCGGGCACGATGAAGGTGGGCAGCTCACGGAGGCCGTGCGCCGGCGTCCCTACTCCGTCGTCTTGCTCGACGAGGTGGAAAAAGCGCATCCGGACGTGTTCAACGTACTGCTCCAAGTGCTCGACGACGGGCGGTTGACAGACTCGAAGGGGCGGCTGGTGAACTTCCGCAACACCCTCGTGATCATGACCTCAAACGCGGGAAGTGAGCAAATTCAATCCTTGTTCGAGGAGGCGGAAGGGCGGTTGACGCCGGAGGTGAAGGCGCACATGGAGCACGCCGCCATGCAGGCCTTGCGCAGCACCATGCGCCCCGAGTTCTTGAACCGCATCGATGAAATCGTCTTGTTCGAACCGTTGACGCGGGCGCATGTAAAGGACATCCTGAACATCCAGCTCCGCGGGCTGAGCGAGCGGCTTGAAGCGGCAGGAGTGGAGCTCTGCGTGAGCGATGAGGCGATGGATTGGATGGGGGAACAAGGCTACAGTTTGGCCTTCGGAGCGCGTCCGATGAAACGGCTCGTGCAGCGGGAAGTGCTGAACCGATTGAGCAAGGCATTGCTCGGTGGAACGCTGGCCAAGGACCGGCCACAAGTGCTCGACGTGTTCGATGGCGAAGTGGTGTTCCGGGACCAATTGCCTGACGATCGCTGTGTCGCGATTGCCTCCTTGGGCAGGGCCCAAGAAGTTGTCGCGTAATCAACGG
>JALQTD010000240.1 GCA_023264155.1 Flavobacteriales bacterium
GACGCGACCGACGGCCAAGACGAGCGAATCCGCCACGTGCGAACGTTCACCGAGAAGCCGAACCTCGAGCTGGCCAACGAATTCCTCGCTTCCGGCGACTTCTACTGGAATTCCGGGATTTTCGTCTGGAGCCTCGCGAACATCACGGCGGCCTTCGACGCCCACCTCCCCGACATGCAGGCGCTGTTTCACGAGCAGGCCGAAGCCTTCGCAACCCCCGAGGAGGGAGCCGCCATCGCCACGATTTACGGCGAGTGCGAGAACATTTCCATCGACTACGGCATCATGGAAAAGGCGCCCAACGTCGCGGTGGTGTTGAGCGACTTCGGGTGGAGTGATCTGGGCACGTGGGCCTCTTTGTACGAGAAACTGCCGCACGATGCCGACGGGAATGGGGTGGCCAACATCGACTTGCAAGCGACGGATTCGTCCGGCAACGTCATCGTGGCGGGGGAGAAGAAATTGGTGGCGTTGCGCGGGCTGAACGGTTTCATCGTGGTGGACACGCCTGACGCGTTGCTGATTTGTCCTAAAAACGAAGAGCAGTGGGTCAAGGAACTCGTCACGGCCTTGAAGGTGGACCGCGGCGAGCCCACCGTTTGATCCGGAGCAACTATTTTGACCGCCGTCCCGTCTTATGCTTGAAATTTCGACCATGAAACATGTTATCCTCAGTGCGTTGCTGCTCGTTGCAGCCGCTTTTTCTGCCCAAGCGCAGAACCCCCTCGATGTATCGTTGCACCTGAATGCGGCGGAAGCAGGCCCCGAAGGAATTCCCGTCACCTTCGCCATCCAAGCCGGTGGGGCGGTGTTGACTGAAACGGCTTTCACCGATGCAGATGGTCTGGGCAGCACCACCTTTGACGTGCCGCCTGGCACCATGCAAGGGCTCGTGTTCGCGACGT
The DNA here is from genome assembly GCA_023264155.1 of Flavobacteriales bacterium. Taxonomy (GTDB): domain Bacteria; phylum Bacteroidota; class Bacteroidia; order Flavobacteriales_D; family Sanyastnellaceae; genus JALQTD01. The sequence goes on from JALQTD010000240.1 coordinate 906, forward strand.
ATTTTGACTGCGACTCCGTGGAGGCCATTGTGACGGGCACGTTTTATGTCAACGCATTGGGTGGCCTTGCACCGGTGGAGATGACCGGCGACTGGTGCGGCGGCGGTTCAACAGGCGGAGGGTGCAACCCCTTGTTGGCGGGTGAAGCCACCTTGGCAGGGGCGTGGGCCTTCATGGTCCTCGACGCGCCTGAAGACGGCACCTACGAGTGGTCGGTGGATGGGATCACCGTTTCCGACAACTACACGTCGGAGTTCATTTGGCCCTTTGAAGCGGGCGGGGTCTACAGCGTTTGCGTGACCATGAACTCGGCGACCTGCGGGACGTGGACGGATTGCTACACCGTGGACACCACGGGCGGCAACACCTTCGAGTGCGCCATCTCCTTCATCGCCACCCAAACCTTCGATGCGGACAGCAACTTCGTGGCCAACTCGGTGGACGTTTGGGTGCCTCAATTCGACGCAAACGCCCAGTATTTCTGGGACTTCGGCGACGAGGGCAGCAGCACCGAAGCCCTCCCCACCCACGTCTACGCGGGCAATGGTCCATACGTATTGTGCGTCACCGCCACGTGGGACAGCCCGGCGATGGGCCTGTGCACGGCGACCTACTGCGATACGTTGGAGCTCGATGCAGACGGCATCCTCCAGTTCGTGGAAGGCTTCACCATCAACGTCTACCCCGGCTCGCCTGCTGTGAATGCGGTGGCTGAATTGGCTTCTGCCGTATCGGCGGTGTACCCGAACCCAGTGGCGGCGGGCACACCCGTCGCTTGGACGGTTTCTGCGGGCCAAACCCTCGACCGCGTTGAACTCATCGACGCCCTCGGTCGTCCCGTTCGGGCCCTCCGCGGCGGCGCTTCCCTCCCCACAGAAGGCCTCGCCCCCGGAACCTACCTCCTCCGGTTCACTTCGCTCAACGGCCAGGCCCGGACCCAGCGCCTGATCATCCAATAAGGCGGCAACACCGCACGAAAAAGCCCGGGGACTCAACGCTGAGTTCCCGGGCTTTTTTCATTTCTGCTTGAATCAGTGGCGGCCCGTCATGTCCGCGGGAACCACCCAAGCGTCGTATTCCTCGGCGGTCAAGTATCCCGTCGCCAAGGCCGCTTCGCGCAGGGACGTGCCTTCGTTGTGCGCCTTGTTCGCGATTTCGGCCGCTTTATAGTATCCGATTTTCGTGTTCAGGGCCGTCACCAGCATGAGGCTGTTGCCGACGAGTTCATCGATGCGGGCGTAGTTGGGCTCAATGCCGTCCACGCAGTGCTCCGCAAACGACACGCACGCATCTCCGAGCAGCTGGGCCGATTCGAGGATGTTCCGTGCCATCATCGGCTTGAACACGTTCAATTCGTAATGACCTTGGGTTCCGCCCACCGTCACGGCCACGTCGTTGCCCATGACCTGGGCGCACACCATCGTCATGGCCTCTGCCTGCGTGGGGTTGACCTTACCC
>JALQTD010000241.1 GCA_023264155.1 Flavobacteriales bacterium
GGAGACGCGGGGGTATGTGCCGGCGTTCATGGCGGTGGCGTACCTGATGAACTTCCACGTGGAACACAACATTTATCCCACGGATCCGCTGCCGGCATGGGCGGAGTTGGACACCCTGCATGTGCGGGCGGTCATGCGTTTTGACCAAATCGCCGCCGAGTTGCCCATCTCCGTCACTGCCCTCGAGCGGCTGAATCCGATGTACCGGCAGCAGATTTTGCCGGGCGCGCCGGATGTTTGGCCCGTGCGGCTGCCGGTGGAGCTGGTGCCGTCTTTCATGGCCTTGGAGGAGCAGATTTTGGCCTACAAACCGGAGGAGACGCCGGTGATTGAATTCATTCCGGAGCCCGTTGTGTACCGGGTAAAAAGCGGGGATGTGCTCGGCAGCATCGCCAACCGTTACGGGGTGACGGTGCGGCAACTTCAGGAATGGAACGGCCTGCGCGGCTCGATGATCCGGGTGGGCCAAAAACTTTACATCCATGCAGATCCGAGCTCTCTTTAGCGTCCTCGTGCTGGCCATCCTCGCCGGGTGCGGCAGCCAGGAAGGCGCGCGCATGCCCCTGCCGGGCAAGGTCGGTGCTTCCGGCGAAGTGGTGGTGGTGACCGACCAACGGACCTGGGACGGTCCCCTCGGCGATACGTTGCGGAGCATCTTCGGCGCGCCCTACGCCGTGCTGCCGCAGTTCGAACCGGAATTTGATTTGGTGTTCTTGCCCCGCGACGAGTTCGATCGGTTTTGGAAACCCCACCGCAACATCATCGACATCGACCTGGCCGATCGCATCGACACGCAAGAACCGTCGGTGGAGATTTACCGCGACCGGTTCGCCTCGGGGCAGCTTTTCGTGGCCGGCAAGGCGCGGACGGCGGCGGAACTGGCGCAGCGGTTTCATGAGCGCCGCCGGGATTTGGTGAGCGTGTTCCACCGGGAGGAGGTGAACCGGTTCGGGGATTTGGTGGCGCTGTCGACGAACGAGGCGTTGATGCGGGATTTGGCCCAGCAGCACGGGGTGATGCTGACGCTGCCCCGCGACGCGCAGCTCGCGCACCAAACCGAGGATTTCATCTGGATCGACCGCCAAATGACGCGGATGAAGGGCGGAGAAAACCACGACGTGCAGCAGGGCATTTTCATCTACTTCGAGCCTTACACGAGCGATACCCTGCTGTCGATGCGCGCACGGCTCAGGGAGCGCAACAGCCGGCTGCGGCGGCACGTGGAAGGCCCGACGCCGGGCTCGTTCATGACGACGGAAATGCGCTACCACCCCACCTACGAGGAGGTGGCGTTCAACGGTGCGTTCGCCTCGGAATTGCGGGGCTTGTGGCGCGTCGAAAACGACTACATGGGCGGGCCGTTTTACAGCTTGACCACCTACGATGCGTCGCGCGGGCGGCTTGTGACGGTGGAGGGGTATGCGTACGCGCCGTACTTCAACAAGCGGGAATACATGCGCGAAATCGAGGCGGTGGTGCGGACGTTGACGTTCGTGCCGGCGGCGCCGTAATTTGGGCGCATGAGCAAGTGGATTTTCAGTGCGCTCGCCTTGGTGGCGTGCGCCGGGGTGCCGCAGCAGCCCACGGAATGGGAGGTGCCAGGAGCGAGCATCCGCGCCCTTGCGGTAGCGGGTCAGGACACCGTGTTGTTCGCGGGCAGCAAGGGCCGCTGGGGGGTGACCTTCGATGCGGGCCGGACGTGGCACCTGGACACCCTCACCGTGGCGGGGGAGCAGCCCGAGGTGCGGGCCGTCGCCATCGTGGGGGGCGCGGCCGTCGCGGTGAGCGTGGGTTCTCCGGGTTATTTCATGCGGATCGAGGATTGGCGGCATTGGGAGGTGGTGCACCGCGAGGCGGGCGAGGGGGTATTTTGGGACGCGGTGGCGTTTTGGGATGAGCGGGAGGGGCTGGCGTTTGGCGATCCGAGTGCGCCGGATGCGCGGTGTGCGAGTGTGGCGTTGACGCACGACGGGGGGCGTTCGTGGGAGCGGGTGCCGTGCGACCGTTTGCCGGCGGCGTTGCCGGGGGAGGCGGCCTTTGCGGCGAGCAATACGAACGTGGTGGCGCGCGGAGATGCGGCTTGGTGCATCACGGGTGGCGCGGCTTCGCGGGTTTTGCACACCGTCGATCGGGGCCAAACCTGGACCGCGACCGACACCCCCATCCTCCAAGGCGGCCCCATGACCGGCATGTTCTCCCTCACCATGTGGAGCGCCACGGAAGGCCTGGCCATCGGCGGCAACTGGGAGGACATGGACGACGCTTCCGCCAACAAGGTCCGCACCTCGGACGGCGGCCGCACCTGGCTCCTGCACCAGCCGGGCGCGGGACCGGGCTACC
>JALQTD010000242.1 GCA_023264155.1 Flavobacteriales bacterium
CTGCGCGACAACATGGCGCAGCGTCCGGATCAGCTCGTGCAGCGCCCGCATCACTACGCCATCGTGGACGAGGTGGACTCGGTGCTCATTGACGAAGCGCGGACGCCGCTCATCATTTCCGGACCGACGCCGAAGGGCGACGTGCACGAGTTCGAGGAGCTGAAGCCGAAGGTGGTCAGCCTGGTGAACGTGCAGCAAAAGGTGGTGCAGGGCTTCCTGACGGAGGCGAAGAAGGTGCTTTCCGACGCGAACGCGCCGAAGGATGCGGCCCAAGCGGCGAACCTGTCGCTGTTCCGGGCGTACCGGGGTTTGCCGAAGTCGAAGGCCCTCATCAAGTTCCTGAGCAACGAAGGCATGAAGCAGCAGCTCCTGAAGACGGAGGGCTACTACTTGCAGGACAACAAGCGGGCCATGCCCGAGGCCGACGCGGAACTGTTCTTCGTCATCGACGAGAAGCACAAGTCGGTGGAGTTGACCGAGAAGGGGATCGAGTACTTGACGCGGAACATGGAGGACGACACGTTCTTCACGATGCCGGATTTGGCCACGGAACTCGTTGCGATAGACAACGCGGGCCTCTCGGACGACGAACGCACGGAGCGCAAAGCCGCGCTGATGCAGGACTACCATGTGAAGAGCGCGCGGATCCACACGATGAACCAGCTGCTCAAGTCCTACACGCTGTTCGAGAAGGACGTCGACTACGTGGTCATGAACAACAAGGTCATGATCGTCGATGAGCAGACGGGGCGGATCATGGACGGCCGGCGGTATTCCGACGGATTGCACCAAGCCATCGAGGCGAAGGAATCGGTGAAGGTGGAGGCGGCGACGCAGACCTATGCCACGGTGACCTTGCAGAACTACTTCCGGATGTACAACAAGCTGTCTGGAATGACCGGTACAGCGGAGACGGAGGCGGGCGAGTTGTGGGACATCTACAAGCTCGACGTGATGGTCATTCCGACGAACCGGCCGATTGCGCGGAAGGACGAGCAGGATTTGGTCTACAAGACGAAGCGGGAGAAGTACAACGCGATCATCGACGACGTGGTGAAACTGAGCGGTGCCGGGCGGCCGGTGCTCGTGGGGACGACCACGGTGGAGGTAAGTGAGTTGCTGTCGAAGATGCTCAACTTGCGCGGCATCCAGCACCAGGTGTTGAACGCGAAGATGCACCAGCAGGAGGCCGAGATCGTGGCGCGCGCGGGGCAGCAGGGGGCGGTGACGATTGCCACGAACATGGCGGGCCGGGGTACGGACATCAAGCTGAAGCAGGAGGTGAAGGATTTGGGCGGTTTGGCCATCATCGGAACGGAACGGCACGACAGCCGGCGGGTGGACCGCCAGTTGCGCGGGCGTTCCGGGCGTCAAGGGGATCCGGGTTCGTCCCAGTTCTACGTGTCGCTCGAGGACGACTTGATGCGCCTCTTCAGCTCGGACCGGGTAGCGAAGATGATGGACCGGATGGGCCACAAGGAGGGCGAAGTCATCCAGCACTCCATGATCACGAAGTCCATCGAGCGGGCCCAAAAGAAAGTGGAGGAAAACAACTTCGGCGTACGGAAACGCTTGCTGGAGTACGACGACGTGATGAACGCGCAGCGGGAGGTGATTTACAAGCGCCGCCGCCACGCCTTGCACGGTGATCGGCTCCGGACCGACATCGCGAACATGTTCTACGAGCTCGTGGAAACGCATGTGATGGCGCACCAGCCGACCAAGGATTTCGAGGGGTTCCAGCGGGCGATGCTGTCGGATTTTGGGATGGAGTCGCCGGTGGAAGAGGGGAAATTCGGGGCGATGGCGCCGGCGGATTTGGCCTTGGAAACCTTCCTGCACGCGGAGCGCACCTACCGCGAAAAGTTCGACCTGCTGGCGGAACGCGCGCATCCGGTCATCGAGCGCGTGCACAACGACGAATCGAACAACTATGCGAGCATCCTCGTGCCGTTCACCGATGGCATCAAGACGATCCAGGTGCAAGCGAACATCGAGGAGAGCGTGCAGACCCGCGGGCGGAGCGTGCTCGAAGGCCTCGAGAAGGCGGTGGTGCTGGCGGTCATCGACCAGTATTGGAAGGAGCAGTTGCGCGCGATGGACGACTTGCGTTCGAACGTGCAGAATGCCCGCTATGAGCAGAAGGATCCGCTCGTGATTTACAAGATGGAGAGCTTCCGCTTGTTCCAAATCATGGTGGGCCAAATGAACACCGACGTCGCTTCGTTCCTCATGCAGGCCACGATCCCGACCGGTCCTGCGCCGCAACAAGCGCCGGCACGGCCCGCCGTGGACCCGGTCATTGCGGCTGGCAACGTGACGATCA
>JALQTD010000243.1 GCA_023264155.1 Flavobacteriales bacterium
CAAGCCCTCCACCTACATGAATTTGAGTGGGAAGGCAGTGCGGTATTGGATGGACGCGGAGAAGATTCCGCTCGAAAACGTCTTGGTCATCACAGACGATTTGGCCTTGCCCTTCGGCACGTTGCGGATGCGCGGTAAGGGCTCTGATGGCGGTCACAATGGCCTGAAAGACATCCAGGCCGTCCTGAACACCTCGACTTACCCCCGCTTGCGCTTCGGCATCGGGTCAGAGTTCAACAAGGGAGCCCAAGTGGACTACGTCCTGGGCAAATGGAATGCGGACGAAGCCGCCGCATTGGAAGAACGGTTGAATCGGTGCGTGGAATGCGTGTGGAGCTTTGCCACCGCGGGGATGGGACGCACGATGAACGCCTTCAACAACACCTGATCACACCTCGTAGAGGTGGTTGTTGCCGATGTAATTGAGGACCTTGTCCGGCAACAAATAGCGGATGTCCTTGTTGGCCAAAATGGCCTGCCGCAAATAAGTGGACGAGATGCTGATCATCGGTGCATCGCAGCGCTCGACGTGCGGATGCGACCACGTCACTGCGCCTTCTGGCCGTTCAGGCGGCTCCGGTGCGTCCGGCGTCCTTCGCGGGTACACGAGGAAGCGGTGGTGATCCAACAGTTCGTGATAATCCTTCCACGTGTGCAAGCCATCCAAGTTGTCCTCGCCGATGATGATGCTGAAGGTTACATCCGGGTGCTCGGCGCGCAAGTGGCGCATGGTGGCCGCGGTGTAATGCGGTTCGGGCAAGGACGCCTCAAGGTCGGTGGCGTCCAATGCCGCGTTGTCGGCGATGGCGAGCTTTACCATCTGCATGCGGTGCTCGAAGCCGATCAGGTCAGCGCGGGATTTGTGCGGTGATTGCGGGGTGACCACGAGCCACACTTCCTCGAGGTCCGTGTGGGTCGCCATGTGGTTCGCTATGACCAAATGCCCCATGTGGATGGGGTTGAACGACCCGAAATAGAGTCCCACGCGGCGGCTCCCCGGGTTCATGGCAGGGCCGTTTCGCCGACGAAGCCACGGACCGTGCGGACGGCCTCATCGCACGCGGTTGCAAGGACGTCGTTGACGAGGACCACGTCGAAGCGATCGGCGTAAGCGAGCTCGCGTGTGGCTTTGGCCAGTCGCTCCTCAATCACCTCCGGCGCATCCGTGCCCCGGTTCTCCAGGCGCTCGCGCAACACCGCAAGGGACGGCGGCTGCACAAAAATGGACAGCGCGGCCTCCCCGAGCGCCTCCTTGAGCGCCACGCCCCCTTCCACGTCGACGTCGAACAAGGCGACTTCGCCCGCCGACCACATCCGCTGCAGCTCCGACTTCAACGTCCCGTAGCACTTGCCCGGGTACACCTCCTCCCACTCCACGAAAGCGTCCTCGGCCACCAAGGACTGGAATTCCTCCAAGGAATAGAAATGGTAGTCCACGCCGTTCTGCTCGGTTCCGCGCGGGGCACGGGTGGTCGCACTGACGGAGAAGCCCATGGGCAAGCCGACGTGTTCCAACAAGTGCCGCACAATGGTGGTCTTGCCGGAGCCCGATGGGGCGGAGAAGATGACGGCTTTTCCGGGGGTCATGGTCAGAGGGCGTTGAGGACTTGCTCCTTGATTTTCTCGAGTTCGTCCTTCATGGCGACCACGCGGCGCTGGATTTCAGCGTCGTTCGCTTTGGAACCGAGGGTGTTGATTTCGCGGCCGATTTCCTGGGCGATGAAGCCGAGCTTCTTGCCTTGGCCGGAGGGGCCGTCGAGGATTTCGGTGAAGTGGGCGAGGTGGGCGCGAAGGCGCTGGCGTTCCTCGCTCACGTCCATTTTTTCGAGGTAGAACAGGACTTCTTGCTCGAAGCGGTTGGCGTCGACGCGGGCGCGTTCGAGCGCTTCGTCGAGGTGCTGCTGCATCCGGGCTTTTACGCGGTCGATGCGGGCGGCGAGGAGGTCATCGAGGCCGGCCTCGAGGGCGGCAATGGTGGCGATGCGCTCGGTGAAATCGGCAGCGATCGTGGCGCCCTCTTGCTCGCGGAAGCCGTTGAAGGCCGCGATGGCTTGGGCGACCAGGTCGGAGAGGAAGGACCATTCGGCCTCGTCCAGGGTGTCCTGCGGTTGGGCGACGACGTCGGGGAGCCGGAGGATGGGGGCGAGCCAGTCGCCTTGGGGGAGGTTGTGGGTGGCGGCGATGGCGCGGATTTGGTCCAAATACGCCGCGATCGCCGGAGCATTCAACGCCTGACGCGCCTCGCCCGGCTCCAGCTCATACGACAAGGTCAGGTCCGACTTGCCGCGCACCAACTCGGCCGCCAACTGCTTG
>JALQTD010000244.1 GCA_023264155.1 Flavobacteriales bacterium
AGCCGGACGCTTTGAAGGAGCGGAAGTACAAGCGGTATTTCGTGGTGGCTTTGCTCGCGTTGGTGCTGCCGTCGGGGTGGATTTTCTACCGCACTGTGACTGAAGGCATCCACACAGGCCAAATCTCGACCTACCTCTCCGACCACGTCCGCTACCCCGGCATGGAAGTCGTCAAGCAGGAAGTGCAGTTCTTGGACGGCGCGGCCCAAGTCGACCTCGTACTCCTGGGCGAATTCGTCCCGGAGGCGCTGCTGTCGGAATGGCGGGCGGGACTCGCCGAAGCGGTGCCCGGGACGGTCTTGCATGTCGTGCAGAACCAGCAGTCGACGGCCGGGCTGGATGAAATGCAGCGGCTCGTCGACCTGTACTCGGCGGGGAGGGAAGAACTCGCGGGGCGGGATGCGGAGATCCGCCGGTTGGGGGACGAACTGAGCGCGGCCCGAACGGCGTTGGAGGGGTCGGTGGTGCCGGCCTCCCTGCCAGCGGAGGTGCTGTTGCAGGATTCGGGCATTGCGGCGGTTCGGGTGGGGATGGTGATGGAGCAGGGGCGCGCAGAGGCGGGGGCGGATGTGGTGCCGTGGGTGGACGTGGTTTGGCAGGGAGATTCTGGGGCGGTGCGAGCGGGGGTGACCGCGCGGTTGGAAGCGTGGCTCAGGCTGCGGCTTGGGCGGGACGATGTGCGGGTGGTGGTGCGGTGAGGCTTAGAGGGTCCAGGTGAGCGCGGCGCGGAGCATGCGGGGTGGGCCGGGGCGGAGTCCGTATGGCCGGCGTGCGGCAGCGTAGACGGTGTTGAGGAGGTTGGAGGCGCTGAGCCGCGCTTGGAGGTGGGGGGTCAGGTCGGCGCGGAAGCCCGCGTCGAGGAGGAGCGCGGGGTCGGTGGCGAGGGGGTCGGGTGCGGTGCCGGGGGAGGTCCGCATGGCGGCGGTGTAGCGGGTGGCGAGGTCGAGGTGGAAGGTGGCGCGGGTGAGGGTGGCGCTGAGGGCGGCGGTGTGCGGAGCGAGGTAGGGAAGGCGGTCGCCGGTGGTGACCGTGCCCCAGGGCTCGAAGTCGCTCTCGAAGCTTTCCGTGAAGCGCGCGTCCGTGTAGGTGTAGCTGGCGCGGATGGGGAGGGACCAAATCCCCTGCGAGCGCACGAAGGGGTCCCAAGCGCATTCGAATTCCAAGCCCTGGGCGCGCGCCGAGCCGCCGTTGAAGGCGTCGCCCGTGCCGGTGCCGCCCGAGGCGGCCATGTCGGAACCGAGGAGGTGCTGGAAGGCGGTGTGGTAGGCCGTGATTTGGGCTGAGAGCGCCCGGCGGGACAAGCGGATGCCGAGCTCGCTGTTCCAACTGCGCTCGGGCGCTGTGCCGGGTGCGGAACCGGCGGGCTGAAAGCCGCGGTGCACACCCCCGAACGCGCTGAGGCCGGCCTTGAAAACGCGGTGAACGCCGATGCCCGGCAACCATACGCGCATCCGGTTTTCACGGAATGTCCCCGCTTCGAGCCGGTCGAGGTCAGCGGTCGAATACGTGGTCCGGTCCATGCGAATCGATTCATGGCGCACCCCGGGGGTGAGCGTCCACTCCCCCTTCCGCAGCGTGGCCCGTACGAAGCCGGCCAGGGCTTCTGCGCCGTCAACGCGGTTCGCAGCGGAGCCTGGCGTTCCGGGGGCGGTGAGGACCATTTGGCCTTCCTCCATCCGGTAGCCATCGCGCCACTCGAAGCGATCCACGCCATCCCGGTGCGCCCGCAAGCCATACGCCACGCGCACCGCGCCCCTCGGCTGCCCCCACACCCCGCGGTGCTGCACGCCCTCCGCGAAATACGCCCGGTTGTTCGACTTCACGTCCAAGCGCTCCGCCCCCACCGTCGTCCGCCCCCGCAACACCTCAAACGCACTCCCCGCGAACGCGTCCGGCAAGCGCACCACCGCGCCCGCCGAGTCCACAAGCCGGTCCAGCTTGTACCAATTCCGCTCGAACGTGGTCCGGTACACCGCCGTCGTTCCTTGCCAGCGCGCCGTTTCGAGCTCGTGCGTCAAGCTGAGCTGGGTTTGGCCCGCGGTCATGACGTCCTCGGCCGTGCCCGCATACCGCCGGAACGGGTTGGCCGCGAAATCCGCCTCGGAAAGCCCGACGTAGGTCTCGTTGCTGACCTCGTCCACGTCGCCGGCCTTGAGCGTCCAGTGCTGGACGACCCGGCCGGATGGGCTCCACCGGAGTTTGACGAGCCGGTCCGCTTTGTCAAACCCGCTCGGGGCGCCGCCGTCCACCTCCTTGAAGCCGTCGTTGGACTGGCCGAGGTATTCGACGAGGTAACCGAAGTCGCCGCGTTCG
>JALQTD010000245.1 GCA_023264155.1 Flavobacteriales bacterium
CGTGGCTGGCGGTGGAGGATGGCCGCGTGGCCGACTTCGGCTTGATGGCCGATTTCCAAGGGATTGCGGACTGGGGCGGGCTGCAGGTGGTGGATTGCGAAGGGCGGTATGTGCTGCCGAGTTGGGTGGACAGCCACACGCATTTGGTCTACGCGGCCGATCGCGCGGGGGAATTCCTCGATCGGCTGAATGGCTTGTCGTACCAAACCATCGCCGAGCGCGGCGGCGGCATCCTCAACTCTGCCCGCCGGCTGCAGGAAATGGACGAAGACGCCCTCTACCGGGCCGCCCGCGAACGGCTCGAACAGGCCCTCGCCGACGGCATCGGCGCCATGGAAATCAAGACCGGCTACGGCCTCACGGTTGAAGCCGAACTGAAGATGCTGCGGGTCATCGCCCGGTTGAAGGCCGAAAGCCCGATCCCCATCAAGGCGACGTTGCTGGGCTTGCACGCCGTGCCCGAGGGGCATGATGCCGCGAGCTGGACCCGGGTGGCAGTGGAGGAACTGCTGCCCGCCGCGCTTGCCACGGGCACGGTGGATTACGTGGACGCCTTTTGTGAGAAGGGGTACTTCGGGTTGGAGGAGACGCGTGCGTGGTTGGCGGCCGGCGCCGAGGCCGGCATTCCGGCGAAGGTGCATGTCAATCAGTTCAACGCCTTCGGCGGGGTCGGGCTGTGTGCTGAATTCAAGGCGCGGAGCGTGGACCATTTGGAGGAGCTCGGGGAGGGGGATGTGAAGGCGCTGCTGGGGCAGGGGGGCGCGATGATGCCGGTGGCCCTGCCGGGCTGCTCGCACTTCCTCTCCATTCCGTACACGCCAGGCCGGGAGCTGATCGAGGCGGGCCTGCCGTTGGCCTTGGCCACGGACCACAATCCAGGGTCTGCGCCGAGCGGGTCGATGCGGCTCGCGGTGCAGTTGGCGGTGGTGAAGATGCGGCTCCGACCGTTGGAGGCCTTGGCGGCGGCGACATTGAACGGCGCAGCGGCGATGGACGTGGCGGATGAGGTGGGCACGCTGTCGCCGGGGCGCCGGGCGAACGTGTTGGTGACGCGTCCGATGGCGGATTTGATCGAGATCGGTTACCGCTTCGGCGAGGATCCTATAGAACGGGTGTTCATGAATGGGGTGGAGTTGAAGCATTGACGGGGGGCGGCTGTGGCTACCTTTGCGGCGTAATTTTTGGCCCAAAACCACCGAAGCCCAACCCCCATGCAACGACTCATTGAATGCGTGCCCAACATCTCCGAAGGCCGCCGGGACGACATCATCCAGCTCATCGCCTCCACCGTCGAAACGGTTGACGGCGTGCGGCTCCTCGACGTGGACCCCGGTCGCAGCACGAACCGGACCGTCATCACCTTCGTCGGTCCGCCCGAAACGGTCGGAGAGGCCGCGTTCCGCCTCATCAAAAAGGCGTCCGAGTTGATCGACATGTCGCAGCACCGCGGCGAACACCCGCGGATGGGCGCCACCGACGTGTGTCCGTTCGTGCCCGTGGCGGGCGTGACGATGGAGGACTGCATCGAGGTCGCGCGGGCGCTGGGCAAGCGGGTCGGGGAGGAGCTGGGCATTCCCGGCTATTTCTACGAGTCGGCCGCCCTCGAGCCGGCGCGCAAGAATTTGGCCCACTGCCGCAAAGGCCAATACGAAGGGCTCGCAAAACTCGCTGACCCCGCGTGGAAGCCGGATTTCGGCCCCGCCGCTTTCACCGATTCCGTGAAGCGCACTGGCGCCACGGCCATCGGCGCCCGCGATTTCCTCATCGCCTACAACATCAACCTCAACACGACCAGCTCCCGCCGCGCGAACGCCATCGCCTTCGACATCCGCGAATCCGGCCGCGTCCAAACCGAAAACGGCCCCGGCACGCCGGTGGTGAAGGATGCCGATGGCAATCCCGTCCGCATCCCCGGTTCCCTCAAGGCCGTCAAAGGCATCGGTTGGTACATCGAAGAATACGGCATTGCCCAGCTGTCCATGAACCTGACGGACATCCAAGTGACCCCGGTTCACGTGGCCTTCGACGAGGCATGCGCCCGAGCTGCTGACCGCGGCATCCGCGTCACCGGCAGCGAACTCGTCGGGCTGTTGCCGCTGCGGGTTCTGACCGATGCGGCCGACCATTACTTGCGCAAGCAAGGCCGTTCCCTCGGCATATCGGAAGCAGAGAAGGTGAAAATCGCCGTGAAATCGCTCGGCCTCGACGACCTGACGCCCTTCAACCCAGAAGAGCGCGTCATCGAGTACATCATTGCGGACGCCGGCAAGGAGCCCCTGCTCG
>JALQTD010000246.1 GCA_023264155.1 Flavobacteriales bacterium
GGGTCCACGTCCACGTTCGCGGAGAAGTTTGATGTCGCGGGCGACCCGGAACATGTCGTCATCGACTTTGCAGAAAGCCGGGTGGCGGACATGTCAGCCATCGAAGCCTTGAATCGCCTGACCGCTCGGTACGCCGAAGCGGGAAAAAAGGTTCACCTCAAGCACCTGAGCGAAGATTGCCGGCGGCTCCTCGATCGGGCAGACGCCATCATCGACGTGAACCACTTCGAAGACCCGACCTACAAGGTGGTCACCGATGCGTGAGGCCAGGAGGGACAGCGCAAAAAAACGGGGCGGCCAATTGGCCGCCCCGTTCGTTGTAACCCACCCGGGTTGAATATTACTTGATCTTCTTGACCACTTCGGCAAACGCCTCCTTGTGGTTCATGGCCAAATCGGCCAACACCTTCCGGTTCAATTCGATACCGGCTTTCGACAAGGCGCCCATGAATTGGCTGTAAGACATGCCGTGCTCGCGGGCACCGGCGTTGATGCGTTGGATCCACAACGACCGGAACGCACGCTTGCGCTGCTTCCGTCCGATGTATGCATACTGGAGGCCTTTTTCGACAGCGTTTTTCGCTACCGACCAGACATTTTTACGGGCACCGTAGTACCCTTTGGCCATTTTGAGGACCTTTTTACGGCGGGCCCTCGACGCGACTGAGTTAGTAGAACGTGGCATGTTCTGAATGTTTTTTGACCGGTGGCGCCGATTGCTCGAGCTTGAAGGCCAGCGGCCGGGTTAACTTAAAACCAGGAACAGGTGCTCGCTTAAGAGCAGAGTTGGCGCTTGATGTTCGGCACATCGACTTTGTCGACCGTGGTAGCGTGCGTCAGGTTACGCTTTTGCTTGGTCTCCTTCTTCGTCAGGATGTGGCTCTTGAACGCGTGCTTGCGCTTGATCTTTCCCGTTCCGGTGAACTTGAAGCGCTTTTTCGCGCTTGATTTGGTTTTCATCTTCGGCATGGCCTCGGATTTGATTAGGGTGGGTGTTACTTAATTACTTCTTCTTCGGGTTGAACATGATGGTCATGCGCTTCCCTTCCAACTTCGGCAGTTGTTCAACGGTGCCGACGTCTTCGAGTTCTTGAGCGAACTTGAGCAGAAGGATTTCCCCCCGCTCCTTGAAGACGATGGTCCTTCCGCGGAAGAACACATAGGCCTTGAGCTTGCTGCCTTCCTCCAGGAACTTCCGCGCGTGCTTCAGTTTGAACTGGAAGTCGTGGTCGTCGGTGTTGGGTCCGAAACGGATTTCCTTCACCGTCACCTTCGTCTGCTTCGCCTTGATCTCCTTCTGCTTCTTCTTCTGGTCGTACAGGAATTTCTTGTACTCCGTGATCCGGCAAACCGGGGGATCTGCTTTGGGCGAGATTTCGACCAAATCCAATTCCATTTCACGTGCCAGGGCCAAAGCCGCTTGGGTTGACATCACCGCGGGCTCCACGTTTTCGCCAACTACGCGAACCGTCGAGACCGTGATCTTGTCGTTGATCCGGTGGGGATCTTCTTGGCGGACCCGTCCTCGGAAGGAGGATCTTTTTCTGCGAATAGCTATAACTTCAAGGTTTTAGTTGAACAATCAGCTTTGTTTGAGCATCTCCGACACCTCTGCGTGAATCCGCGCAGCGAAGTCTTCGGCACTCATCTCGCCCACGTCGCCCTCTCCTTGCTTGCGCACGGAAACGGTGCCATTAGCGGACTCATTTTCTCCGACGATGAGCATGTAGGGAACCTTCTCCAGTTCTGCGTCCCGGATCTTTTTCCCCACCTTCTCAGACCTCAAATCAATGAGGCCGCGAATATCGTGATTTTCAAGGACTTTTAAAACCCCTTGCGCATATTCGTTGAAACGATCTGAAATCGGCAGGATTTTCACCTGTTCCGGCGTTAGCCAAAGCGGGAATTTGCCTGCACAGTGTTCGATCAAAATCGCTACGAACCGCTCCATCGAGCCGAAGGGGGCGCGGTGGATCATGACGGGGCGGTGCTTCGCGTTGTCCGCGCCGACGTATTCGAGTTCGAAGCGCTCGGGCAGGTTGTAATCAATTTGGACCGTGCCTAATTGCCACTTACGACCGATGGCATCGCGCACCATGAAGTCCAGCTTGGGCCCGTAGAACGCGGCCTCACCGGTTTCGACCACGGTCTTCAGCCCCTTCTCGTCCGCCACCTCCTGGATGGCGCGCTCGGCCTTCTCCCAGTTCTCGTCGCTGCCGATGTACTTCGACGGGTTCTCTGGATCGCGCAACGAAACCTGCGCGATGAAGTCCACGAAATCG
>JALQTD010000247.1 GCA_023264155.1 Flavobacteriales bacterium
GCGGCATCAGCATCGTGCTCGGCCGCGACGAGGTGGTTCCGGGTGAGCGCGTGCGCTATGGCTCGCGGAAGGGCACGCCGATCCGGTTCACGCTGGACCTCGTGTTCACGCCGGCGGGTGCGCGGACGGAGGCGCAGGTGCGCTGCGAGGCGGATTTGAACCCCTTCACGAAGATGATGGCGGAGAAGGCGCTGACGAGCTTGTTCGACGCGATTGCCGCGAATTTGCGCGCCGCTTACCCCTGATTTTCAGGCCAAACCCAGGTCACGTCCCCCTGAGGCAGGTCCTCCGGGCCCGCCCCGAAATCGAACCGGCCTGAGCCGTCGGGCCGGGCGCTGAGGAACCGGCCGGTGCGCTGCTGCCCCCGGACCACGAACGGGCGCTCCTCGCCGACGAAGAGGAGCCGGTCGTGGTAGGTGGCGATGCCTGCCGGGATTTGGCCCCAGGTCACCCGCACCCCGCGCTCCAGGAGCCGCGCGAGCCCCTCGACCCCCAGCTCCCCGCCCAACTCGGCCAGCGACACGCCCTCCGCGGCCCCCAACCGCCGCGACCCCACGTTCACCCCGACGCCCAACACGACCCCCACGCACCCGGCCCCCCGCCACTGCGCCTCGACGAGCAGCCCGCCCAGCTTCCGCCACCGACCGCCGACCCGCCCGTACACATCGTTGGGCCACTTCAAGCCCAGCTCGGCGCCAGCCGCCCCCGCCTCCACGGCCCCGAGCACCGCCGCCGCCCACGCCATGTTCAGCCGCACCAAATCCACCGGCTCCACAGCCGCCCCAAACCGCCGGGCATACGACCACGCCAAATCCAATCCCGCCTCCGTATGCCATTCCCTGCCATGCTGGCCGCGCCCTGCCGACTGCCGACGTGACAGGATGGCAGCCTCGCTCGCCCCACCCGCCAGCCGCAACCACCTCCCCGCAAACGCGTTCGTCCCATCGATCTCCTCGAAGGCAAACCGCTCCACCGGCGCGTGCACCGGGGGCAAGGGCAGGTCGTCGAAATGCAACATGCCCGCAAGGTACGCCCCCACGTCCCCGCTCGCGAGCACCGCGAAATGAACGGCTTGCGGGGTATATATGTTGTATCTTTAGCCCCTATTTGGCCTACATGACGAAAACGAAATCGATTGACCCTCAACCGCTGGTCCAATGCATCACCGCCGCCCTCCAAGAAGTGAAGGCGCGCGACATCGTGGTGATGGACATGCGCGACGTGCCCCACGCCATCACCGACATGCTGGTCATTGCAGATGGTGCCAGCCGCACCCAGGTGGAAGCTTTGGCACGCAATGTGGAAGAGGAAACGCACGAAGTCCTCAACGAGCGTCCCTGGCGGGTGCACGGCATGCGGAACGGTGAGTGGGTCATCCTCGATTACAGCAACGTCGTGGTGCACATTTTCCATGAAGCCGTTCGCGGCAAGTACGCGTTGGAAGAATTGTGGGGGGATGCAGTTATGAACATCTTACAAGAAGCTTGAAACGCGCCTCGCAGCGCACCACCAACATGGAAGATCAACAAAACCAGGGCGGCAAGCCCGGCGGCCGGAAGCAACTGAATTTTTACTGGATTTACGGCATCATCGGGGTCGTTCTCCTCGGCATGCTGTTCATGAACGGCGGCAACGAAGGCAAGCGCATCCAATGGGCGGAGCTGAAAGATCACGTTGAAGACGGCCACGTGGAGCACATCCTCTACAACGGCCACACCGCACTCGTCACCTTGAAGCCGGAGGTGCGCGATTCCCTTTTTCCGCCGCAAGAAGGACGCAACAGCTTGTTGCAGAACGTTTACCGTGGACCGGACTACCAGGTGTCCGTGCCATCGGCCGAGGCCTACCAGGAGGAGCTGAAGCTGTGGGCCGACGCGCGGATGGTGAAGTACGATTACGAGGAAGAGAGTGATTTCCTCCCGCAGATGTTGTCCTACGTGATTTTCTTCGGGCTCATGATTGCGGTGTGGATGTTCTTGATGCGGCGTTTGGGCGGTGGGGGCGCTGGTGGAGGCCAAATCTTCAACATCGGAAAATCCAAGGCGCAGGTGTACGACAAGAGCAAGGGCACAAACGTGACGTTCGCGGACGTGGCCGGCCTTGACGGAGCGAAGGAGGAACTGCAGGAAATCGTGGACTTCCTCAAGGCCCCAGAAAAGTACACGGACCTCGGGGCGAAGATCCCGAAGGGCGCGCTGCTCGTAGGCCCTCCCGGCACCGGTAAAACCCTGCTTGCAAAAGCAGTGGCCGGCGAGGCGCAGGTGCCGTTCTTCTCGT
>JALQTD010000248.1 GCA_023264155.1 Flavobacteriales bacterium
AGCCATCGATCAAGACGGGTTGGATTGGGATTACCACGTTTCAGATCTGGCGCGCTGGAACAGCGAAGCTGCTGCCTTGTACGGGGTGTCCTCCATCCCGATGAGCTTCCTCGTGGACGAGAACGGCGTCATCATCGCAAAGAATTTGCGCGGCATGGAGTTGCACCGCCAGGTGGACCTGCATGTTGAGCGCTTCTGACGGCTTGGCGCATTTTTTGGCGGAAGTTCGCTGCCATCCTGACAGGTTGGCGGAAGCGGCTGCCCTGTATCCGCGTGGCAGGACTTTTGCCACAGGCCTCGGCAAAACACGAAGACATGAGCGAAACGAAGACCACCCCTGAAGCGGAAGCTCCCGAGGTTCAGGACGCAGCACAGCAAGACCCCACAGCAGAACAAGCCGAGGCTCCTGAACAGGCACCGGCAGAGGAGGGCGCAGTGGAGGAGGAGCAGGCCGTTCCTCAGACGGATTGGCACGACCAGTACCTCCGCTTGTACGCGGAGTTCGACAATTACCGGAAGCGGACCATGCGCGAGCGGGTGGAGTTGACGCGTTCGGCGGGCCGCGAGATCCTCGAGAAGTTGCTCCCCGTGGTGGACGATTTTGAGCGCGGATTGAAAGTGGAAACGGAGGACATTGCGGCGGTGCGTGAAGGCCAAAACTTGGTCTACACCAAGCTCGTTCAGCTCCTCCAAGCGCAAGGCTTGCACTCCCTCAACGTGCAGCCCGGCGACGACTTCGACACCGATTTGTGCGAAGCCATCACGAACATTCCCCACCCCGAGCTCAAGGGCAAAGTGGTGGACGTCATTGAACAGGGCTACAAGCTGCACGACACCGTGGTGCGTTTTGCGAAAGTGGTCGTAGGCGCGTAATCATGGCAAAACGAGACTTTTACGAGATCCTCGGCGTCGATCGCAAGGCGAGTGAGGGCGAGATCAAGAAGGCGTACCGCAAGTTGGCCTTGAAGTACCACCCGGATAAGAATCCGGATGACAAGGACGCAGAGGAGCGGTTCAAGGAGGCCGCAGAAGCTTACGAGGTGTTGAGCGATTCCCAAAAGCGCGCGCAATACGACCGGTTTGGCCACGACGGCATGCGGGGCGCAGCTGGCGGCGGGGCCGGCGGTTTCGGCGGGATGAACATGGATGACATCTTCAGCCAGTTCGGCGACATCTTCGGCGGTGGCTTCGGTGGTGGCGGTGGCGGCGGTGGTCGCCGACGGCGCATGAAGGGGTCGAACCTCCGCATCAAGGTCAAGTTGACCCTCGAAGAGATTGCCAACGGCACGACGAAGAAGGTCAAGGTGTTCAAGCAAGTGCAAGCGAAGGGAGCGGAATACTCCGAATGCACCACCTGCCACGGCACCGGACAGGTGCGCCGCGTAACGAACACCATCCTCGGCCAAATGCAAACTGCCACCACCTGCAACGCCTGCCAAGGCAGCGGACAACGGTTGAAGAGCCGGCCATCGGGTTCGGATGAATGGGGCATGGTCCGGGAGGAGGCCGTGGTCGAAATCAACATCCCCGGCGGCGTTGAAGACGGCATGCAGCTCTCGGTACGCGGTGAAGGAAACGGCGCTCCCATGGGAGGCGTTCCCGGGGACTTGCTCGTCGTCATCGAGGAAATCCCACACGAAACCCTCAAGCGCAACGGCAAGAACCTCCACTACGACCTGTACGTGAATTTTGCGGACGTGGCGCTTGGAGCAGAGGCGGAGGTCCCCTTGATCAGTGGGCGGGCCAAAATCAAGGTCGAACCCGGCACCCAGAGCGGAAAGTTGGTGCGGCTGCGCGGCAAAGGACTGCCGGCGGTAGACAGCTACGGCAAGGGCGATTTGTTGGTGAACATCAATGTTTGGACCCCGCAAAAGTTGACGGACGAAGAGCGCAAGGCCTTGGAAAAACTGCGCAGCGCGGCGAACTTCCAGCCGGAAGCGGAGCACAACGAGCGCGGATTTTTTGACAAAGTGAGGGACCTCTTTCAATGAGGGAGGCGGTTCGGGTCGAGTCGGTAACGAAGTCCTTCCAGGGCCACCAAGCGCTGAAGGGGGTGTCGGTGACCATACCGAAAGGTGGCGTCTATGGATTGCTGGGGCCCAACGGCGCCGGCAAAACCACCCTCATCCGCATGCTCGCGGGGATTACGGCGCCGGACAGCGGTCGCATTTCTTTCTTTGGCCAACCGTTGCAAGCGGCGCACCAAGAGCGGGTGGGGTATCTGCCCGAAGAGCGCGGCCTGTACAAAACAATGAAGGTCGGGGAGCAGGCCATT
>JALQTD010000249.1 GCA_023264155.1 Flavobacteriales bacterium
AGCGGTGATGAAGAACGGCACCAGGCCGGACGGTGTATCGACGAAAAATCCATCGATGCCCGCATAAGCACCGGGGTCATCCACATCAAACCAAAGGACCACTTCTCCCTTGAAGCTGTGCGGCTTGGTGATTTTACCAAGGACAAAGCAATCTTCTACGCGCATGGGGGCAAGTTAATGGGATAAAAAAAAGCCCTGCGGTGTCCGCAGGGCTTGAGGGTTCGTTTTTCAAACCGAAGGGATTACTCAGCGGCGGGCGCTTCAGCTTCGCCTTCAGCGTCTGCA
This sequence comes from Flavobacteriales bacterium, assembly GCA_023264155.1. Classification (GTDB taxonomy): domain Bacteria; phylum Bacteroidota; class Bacteroidia; order Flavobacteriales_D; family Sanyastnellaceae; genus JALQTD01. The sequence goes on from JALQTD010000249.1 coordinate 286, forward strand.
GCGGGCTCTTCAGCAGCCGCCTCTTCGGCAGGTGCTTCTTCGGCAGCGGCTTCAGCAGCAGCGGCGGCTTCGGCAGCTTCTTGCTCTGCTTTAGCAGCAGCGGCAGCCGCCTCTTCTTCTGCTTTTGCAGCCGCTTCCACAGCAGCGAGTTCAGCCAAACGCGCATCGTTAACTGCCTTTTCGGCCTTCATGCGGGCTTCGTATGCAGCTTCCGATTCACCTGCGAGCTTGGCCACTTTTGCAGCAATCTTGTCGCCCTTCTCGCGCATCCACGCTTCGAATTTCTTCTGTGCTTCTGCTTCAGAGAAGGCTCCTTTCTTCACTCCGTTGAGGAGGTGGTTGTGGTAGACCACGCCCTTGTACTTCATCAGAGCACGGGTGGTGTTCGTCATTTCAGCACCCACTTGCAACCAGTACAACGCACGTTCGTGGTTGAGGTCAATGGTCGCAGGATTCGTGTTCGGGTTGTAGGTGCCGACTTTCTCGATGAAACGACCGTCACGTGGTGCACGGGCATCGGCGGCTACAATGTGGTAGAAAGGTTTTCCTTTTTTACCGTGGCGCTGGAGGCGGAGGCGAGTTGCCATGTTAGAAACGTTTTAGAAGGGTCCTAAACCCCGTTGTTAATAAATCGAGCGCAAAAGTAGGGAAGCAATGCATGCTGACCTACACCTCGGTGGATTTTTTTGTGCGACGCCGTTCGAACCTGTGAACATGTTTTGACAACTCCGCAACAAATCGGCGCGTTGGCATGACGGGGATGCGGTAGCTTAGGGGTGATGTTTTTGATCTACGACACCGAGACCACGGGCCTTCCGCGCGACTGGGATGCGCCCCTGACGGACAGCGAGAATTGGCCGCGACTGGTGCAATTGGCGTGGCAACTGCACGATGCCGAGGGCAAGCTGCTATCACGCGGCAACCGAATTGTGCGGCCGGAGGGGTTCACCATCCCGTTCAACTCGACGAAGATCCACGGCATCACGAACGAGCGGGCGGCGGAGGAAGGATTTGCGTTGGAGGAAGTGCTCGCGGAGTTTGAGGCGGATTTGGCCCAAGCTTCCTACGTGATGGGACACAACATCGGTTTCGATGTCAACATCGTCGGGGCAGAAATGCACCGGCTCGAGCGCGAGGTGGAGGCGTTGTTGCGCGTGCCGGTCATCGATTCAAAGGACGAAGCGACCGAGTATTGCGCCATTCCTGGGGGCAAGGGGGGCGGCTTCAAGTGGCCGTCGCTCACGGAATTGCATGCGAAGTTGTTCGGAAAGGCCTTCGACGAGGCGCACGATGCGGCGTACGACGTGGATGCCACGGCGAAGTGCTTCTTCGAGTTGTGCCGCCTGCGGGTCATTCAGCGGCCCGAGTTGGTGGATCCGGACGCCATCGTTTACGAGGCCCCGGTGTTGGAGCAGGCGAATTTTAAAGCCCAAACCCCTTCCGCCGCCGCAAAAAAGGCCCCGCCCACCCAGCAATCCGTTTCGAGCTCCCTCGACGACGTCGCCTTCCCGCACCTGCACACCCACAGCCAGTTCAGCATCCTCCAAGCGGTCAGTTCGGTGCAGGAACTCGTGGACGCTGCGTTGAAACAGGGCGCTCCGGCCCTTGCCATCACCGACCACGGCAACATGATGCACGCCTTCCAATTCGTCCGCGCGGCGAACAAGGCAGGCCTCAAGGCCATCGTCGGGGCGGAACTGAACGTGTGCCGCGACCACACGGACAAGACGAAAAAGGACGACGGGTTTCCGGTGGTGTTCCTGGCGCGGAACAAGCGGGGGTACCACAATTTGGCGAAGCTCAGCAGTTTGGCCTACACCCAAGGATTCTACTACGTTCCGCGCATCGACCGGCAGCTCATCGAGCAGTACAAAGAGGACCTCATCGTGCTCACCGGCGGCCTGTTTTCCGAGGTGCCCTCGCTCATCCTCAATGTGGGCGAACGGCAGGCGGAGGAGGCCTTCCTGAG
>JALQTD010000024.1 GCA_023264155.1 Flavobacteriales bacterium
TGGGCCGATCACGGCAACGGCACCTTCGACACCGCCAACCCCGGCGTCGCCCTCACCCCCGACAGCACCTTCTTTCAGCCGAACTACGACGGTCCGGACTACGACGGCGACGGCCTGTGCGACGACGGCGACACGGATGACGACAATGACGGCGTCCTCGACGCGGATGAAGCCTCAGGCGAAGCCCTCAACCCCGCGGCCTGCGGCGACAGCGACGGCGACACCTGCGACGACTGCGAGGCGAACTTCAACTTGTGGTGGGCCGATCACGGCACCGGCACCTTCGATGCAGCCGACCCCGGTATCGCCGTGAACCCAGCCAATCCTTTTTTCCAGCCGAGTCAGGATGGCACGGATACGGACGGCGATGGCCTTTGCGACGTGGGTGATCTGTGCTCTGACCCGATGGCCTCCAATTGGAACGACCCCGTGAATGGGGCGTGCCTTTACCCTGAGGCGAATTTTATAACATGTGGTGACCTGCTCGCTTTTGATGGCTATAACTACCAAACCGTCGAGATCGGCACGCAATGCTGGTTCGCCGAAAACCTCCGCTCTACGCATTACAATGACGAGACCGAAATTGCATCCGGCCTCACAGATGCCGAGTGGGCCGCGACTGGTGAGACGGATTTGGGCGCATCGGCAATCTATGGCGAGGGAACCTCATTGTGCACCGGTGATTGTGACGAAATTGCCAACTTGTTCGCATTCGGACAGTTGTACAATTGGCACGCGGTGAACACCGGTATGCTCTGTCCTTCTGGATGGCACGTTCCTTCGGATGCAGAGTGGACCACGCTTACGGACTTCCTGTTCCCATTCCCGGGACTGAGAATGAATTCCGAAAGCTGGGGAGGTACCAACGAATCTGGTTTTACGGCCTCGCCCGGAGGCTACCGTCACCACTTGGGTGGAAACTTCGCCAAAGTGGGAGAACACGCCTATTTCTGGAGTTCCACATCAAGCAGTTCGAATGCTTGGAGCCGGAAGCTCATCGTCAACAGCGGCGGTGTCGAGCGGTGGGCCGACAATCAAACTTACGGATTCTCGGTGCGTTGCGTTCGGGATTGATTGCTACCAAGAATGAGAAACTTATCAATTTGCCCCTGTGTCTCAAATTCATAATAGATTCAGTAGGCGAATCGCTTCCAATGAAATCATCAATTGACATGAAGGCCCTCTTTATATCCCTACTGCTGCTTCTGACCACCTGGAGCGCCGCCCAATCCACAATCGTCCGCACCGAAGTGTCAGGCACCCGCTCGATGACCACCGTGAACGCCCAGCAGCTGCACGATGAATTGACGGCCTTGCTCGCAGCCCAAAACCTGACAGCCACCGACGTATCGGCCCTGACCGCCGCATTCAACAGCCTACCGCCCATCCCCATGGCCGTGAGCGACCTCACCAATGACGTCGGCTACACTACCTTCAATGGTGACTACTCCAGCCTGACGAACGCCCCGACGAGCGTCACGGCGTTCGATGATGTCACCGACGCCGGTAGCGGAGCCATCATCACGTCCACCGAGCGCACCCTCCTTGCGAGCCTCTCGAACGCCCTAGCCCTCATCGACTCGATGAGCGCCGAACTGACGATCCTCCAAACCGCCAACAACCTCTCCTTCACCTGCGGCGGGCTCTATTACTTCGACGGCCACGCCTACGAATCAGTCGAGATCGGCACGCAATGCTGGTTCGCGGAAAACCTTCGCACCACCCACTACAATGATGGTACAGAAATCCCCTCAGGCCTCAGCAATGCGGAATGGATAGATGCTGCTGGGGCAAGCCTCGGGGCAACTGCCGTCTATGGCGAGGGAGATTCATATTGTGAGGGGGCTTGCGATGAGTCGTCTAATCTTGTGGACTATGGCCGGTTGTACAATTGGTACGCGGTGGATGATCCCCGGGGCTTGTGTCCAAGCGGCTGGCACGTTCCGACCGATGAGGAATTTACAATGTTGAATGAAACCTTAAACGGAGGTTCAGTGTACGGCGGCGATGTATTTAAATCATCGTCAGAGGATTCTCCAAGCTGGGATGGAAGTAACGATTCTGGCTTTTCTGCATTGCCCAGCGGCCTCCGCTACAACTTCAATGGTAAATTCCTCAATCAGGGCGAAAGCGCCTATTTCTGGAGTTCCTCGCCGAGTAGCTCCAGCGCATGGTATCGAATCCTTTCTACTGGTGAAGATGTTATCTATCGATATGACTACTACCACAAAAACACTGGTTTCTCCGTTCGTTGCATTCAGGGTTGATTGAGTGGCTTATTGGACCATTCGACCTGTTGGTGATTCGAAACCGGCGTGACGGACGGTTGGTGGAAGTGGGGTGGGGTGGGTTTGCTATCTTGGAGGCCAAAGATGAAATCGATGATGCAACGCGTCCTTGTTTTGGCCTGCATGGCCCTCCTGACTGCACAAACCGCGAGCGCCCAAGACACGACCTGGGTTCAGACATACACCTGGGAAGCCCAGAACAACCCCGAAACGGCGTACGACAGCCCCGGGCGGCGGTGGTTCGAATTCCCCGCGAGCGACAACGGCCAGAGCTACTCGAAGGTGCTCATGTACCACACGCTCAAGTGCTTCGAGCAAGGGACGGCCGGCGGCCTCGGCTACCCTTGCGGCGAGTGGGATTACCTGACGTACAGCTACCTCTTCGACCACACGGGCGTGATGGACAGCAGCCTGTTCTCGGTGCCGCGCTGGAAGATCAACGACCAGGATTTCGAAACCGATTCGCTCATCCTGACGGCGGGGGCGGTGCACGACACCGTGCGGCACACCTTTACGCTCGCGCCCATTGAGCAAGCCTTCGCCATCGCAGGCGGCAACTCCTCGCCGGAGATGCCCGGTGCGCCCTTCGCAGCGACGGAAGGCGGTGCGGGCCGCGCCCAGTGGCTGTGGAGCGCCGATGAACTGAACGCGATGCAGCTGCCGGCAGGCCCCGTTGACGGCTTCTACCTGCCGTGGGACGCTACGATGACGGGCGCCACACGGGTCACGATTCGCCTCGCCCACGCACCGTCCGACACGTTGACTGGCTTCGCGGAGGCGGATTGGACGGAGGTGTACGCTGGCCTTGCGGCGAACGGCACGAATTACTGGACGTTTGACACGCCGTGGACATGGGATGGCGCGTCGCCCGTGGTCGTGGATTGCGCGTGGGACGGCGGCGGTTGGTCGGCGGACGAGTGGTGGGGGACGGAAGCGGCTGCAGGCCAAACCTGGACCGCCACCTCAACCGGCCACTACCTCGCCCTCGACGGCGGTGACCGCCTGGAAATCGATCCCGCCGCCTTTGCGGCACTCAACGACCAAGTCACGGTCGAGTGCTGGCAGCGCGGCACCCCCGAGTTCCAACCCGAAAACAACAGCATCTTCGAGGGCCTCAATGCGGCCGGCCAGCGCGAGCTCAACGTCCACCTCCCGTGGTCGAACGGCAACGTCTACTGGGATGCCGGCTACGACGGCGGCTACGACCGCATCTTCGCGGCCGCGGGCGCCGCAGACTACGAAGGGCAGTGGAACCACTGGGCGTTCACGAAGGACGCCACGGCCGGCACGATGGCCATCTATCTGAACGGCGAGCTGTGGCTCGAAGGCACGGACAAGGACAACCTGTTCGGCGAAATCGTGTCGTTCTACATCGGTTCGAACGGCCTGGGCAATGGCAACTTCTACCGCGGCGACCTCGAGGAATTCCGGGTGTGGACGGCGGCGCTCGACGGGGCGACCATCGCGGAATGGCGGGGGCGGACGGCGTTGGGCGCGCATCCGCACGCGGCGGATTTGGCGTTCCGGGAGAGCTTCGATGCGGCGAACGGCGAGCCGACGGATGCCGGGTGGCTCCACGGCAACGCGGGGCGGCGCATGCTGTCGGGTGCGGAGGCCTTCCTCGACGAGGGCCCCTACGCGGGCGAGCGCAAGCCGTCGTTCGGCTGGGTGACCGGCGCGACGCTGGGCGAGCCGGTGACGTACACGGTGGACGTCTTGGAACCGAAGGCGCCGGTGAGCGTGTCGGAGTGGGCGGCGGACGGCAATGCGGCGGTGTGGGTGGATTTGGCCTACGGCTATCCGGTTGAAAGCCAAATCATCACGCGCACCCCCGAGGGCGACACCCTCGCCGCAGCCCCCATCCCCGGCACCGCCACGGTCTACGAAAACGAGCAGGTCACCTACTACGGCGTGCCCTTCGAAGTCATCGATCGCTACGAACTCGCACGGTACATCACGCCCTACGGCATCAACCTGACCCTCGGCCCCGACGGCTGGACCTGGGTGGTCGACGTGACGGACTACCTGCCGCTGCTGCGCGACAGCGTCGAACTCGAAGCCGGCAACTGGCAAGAACTGCTCGACCTGAAGTTCGCCTTCATCCACGGAACGCCCCCGCGTGACGTGCAACGCGTCGAATCCTTCTGGCACGGCACCATCAACCTCAACACCTTCGATGACCAAATCGTCGACCACACCTTCACGCCCGAACCCGGCGAGTCCATGTTCCGCCTCGTCACCCGCGCCAGCGGCCACGGCTTCGGTTCGGGCAACAACTGCGGCGAGTTCTGCGACAACCTGCACACCGTCGAGGTGAACGGGCAGCCGCAGTGGACGTGGGAAATCATGCGGGAATGCGCCGACAACGCGCTCTATCCGCAGGGGGGGACGTGGATTTACGACCGCGCGGGGTGGTGCCCGGGTGCGCTGGTGGACACGCGCACGTTCGAGCTCACGCCGCTGGTGTCGCCGGACGCCCCCTTCACCGTGGATTACGACATCACGTGGGATCCGGATGGCAACTACCGCATGGAAGGCCAAATCATTGCCTACGGCCCGCCCAACATGGCCTCCGACGCCGAAATCACGGAAGTCCTGAGCCCTTCGGACTTCAAGCTGAAGAGCCGCGTCAACCCGGTGTGCGAGTCGCCCGAAATCGTGCTGCGCAACAACGGTTCCGAGCCGCTGACCGCCGCCACCTTCACCTACCGCATCGTCGGCGGGGTGGAGCAGACCTATGAATGGTCAGGCAACCTCGGCTTCCTCGAGAGCGAAACGGTGGCCCTGCCCTTTGACGACCCCACCTTCCACGAGGGCGGGGACGATGAGGCGCTCGTGTTCGAGGTGACGGTCACCGCCACGGGCGACGAAGAGCCGGGCAACGACACCGCCCGCTCGTCCTTCCACCGGGTGCCGACTTGGGCGTACAACGACCTCGATGACAACCGGATCATCGTTTGGACGAAGACGAACCTCGTGCCGGTGGAGACCACGGTGGAGCTGACCGATGCGGCGGGGAACGTGGTTTGGTCCCGCGGTTACAACCAGGCGAACACGACGTTCCGCGACACGATCGCCATCAACCAAGGCTGCTACCGCTTCACGGTCTACGACAGCGGCGACGACGGCATGAGCTTCTGGGCGAACAACGACGGCTCCGGCTACGTGCGGCTGAAGAAGGTGGCGAGCGGCAATTTCCACGTGTTCGAGCCGGACTTCGGCAAGTCGATTTCGCAGGCCTTCTTCTTCCAGACGAACGTGGTAGGTGTCGAGGAGCCCGCGGTGGAGGCGCCGGGCCTTGCGGCATTCCCGAATCCGGCTTCGGACCAAATCAACTTGCGGTGGAACCCGACGTTCGCCCCCACGCGTTGGCAGCTCCGCGACCTCCAAGGCCGCCTCGTCGACCAAGGCACCATCGCTCCCGGTAACTCCGGCTTGACCCTCCCGGTCTCAGGCCTCAGCTCAGGCGCTTACCACATCGAGGTGGCCGGCGAACGCACCCGAGAAGGCATTTGGGTGCAAATCGAGTCATCCCCCCGCTAGCCGATGGGGTGTTTTCTGTAGAAAATAAGTTTTTCGGGCAAACACCCCTCTAAAAAGAGGGGGTGTGTTGAGAAAAAGTGGTTTTTATTTTCGGAAGGGGTGGTTTGCAGGTGTAGTTTTGCACCGCAAACCACTTTTTTCGTCATGAGCATTGCACGTCAACAAGCCCTGAAGGATGTTTTGGAACGGGTTCCGAAGCACCGCGAACGTCCGCACAACAAGATCTCGGCCTACTACGGCGAGAACGCGTTCCACCTCCACAACATGCGTGAATACCTCACGGACGAGGCGTTCAAGAGCATCGTGGAAGCGATGGAAAAGCACACGCCATTGGACCGCAAGGTGGCAGATCAGGCGGCCACGGCCATGAAGGAGTGGGCGATCAGCCGCGGCGCGACGCACTACACCCACTGGTTCCAGCCGCTTACGGGGGCCACGGCAGAGAAGCACGACAGCTTCATCGAGCCGGTGGGAGACGGACGCGCCATTGAGCGGTTCGACGGTTCGCTCCTCGTGCAGCAGGAGCCGGACGCGAGTTCCTTCCCGAACGGAGGCATCCGGAACACGTTCGAGGCGAGGGGGTACACGCTTTGGGATCCGACTAGCCCGGCGTTTGTCGTGGACAGCACGCTCTGCATCCCCACGATTTTCATCAGCTACACCGGTTTTGCGCTCGACAACAAGATGCCGCTCCTGAAGGCGTTGAGCCGGATTGACCGGGCGGCGACGGAGGTGTGCCAATACTTCGATAAGAACGTCACGAAGGTAAATGCCACGTTGGGTTGGGAGCAGGAGTATTTCTTGGTGGACAAGAGCTTGTTCGCGGCGCGTCCGGATTTGCAGATGACGGGGCGGGCGTTGTTTGGTGCGCCTCCTGCGAAAGGCCAACAATTGGACGACCACTACTTCGGGAGCATCCCCGCTCGGGCGACGGCCTTCATGAAGGAGTTCGAGTACGAGGCACATCGTTTGGGGATACCGGTGACGACGCGCCACAATGAGGTGGCGCCGAACCAGTTCGAGTGTGCGCCGGTTTTTGAGGAAGCGAATTTGGCCAATGACCACAACCTCCAGCTCATGGAGATCATGGAAAAGGTCGCCCGCAAGCACGATTTCCGGGTGCTGCTGCATGAAAAGCCGTTCCCGGGGCTCAATGGAAGCGGCAAGCACAACAACTGGTCGCTCGGCACGAACACCGGGGTGAACCTGCTGAAGCCGGGCAACACGCCGAAGACGAACATGCGGTTCCTGACCTTCTTCGTCAACACCCTCGCCGCCCTGCACAAGCGGGCGGACGTGGTGCGGGCCTCCATCGCCAGTGTGGGCAACGACCACCGGTTGGGGGCAAACGAAGCGCCGCCGGCCATCATCAGTGCGTTCATCGGCTCGCAGCTTTCGACCTTGCTCGACGAGCTCGAGGCCAGCATCGGGGCGGGCGCCTTGACGCCGGACGACAAGACGGCTTTGAAGTTGGAGATCGGCCGGATTCCGGAGGCATTGCTCGACAACACGGATCGCAACCGGACCTCGCCGTTCGCCTTCACGGGCAACAAGTTCGAATTGCGGGCGGTGGGCAGCACGGCGAATTGCGCGGTGCCGATGACTGTGCTCAACACGATTGTGGCCGAACAGCTCGAGGCGTTCAAGGTCGCGGTGGATGCCCGCATGGAAGCCGGGGACAAGAAGGACGAGGCCATCTTGAAGGAGCTGCAGCTGCTCATCACGCAGAGCAAGGCCATCCGCTTTGAAGGAAACGGCTACTCGGAGGAGTGGCGGTTGGAGGCGGAGCGCCGGGGGCTCGCGAACTTGCGGACGACGCCGGATGCGCTCGAAGTGCTGATGCGCCCTGACGTGGTGAAGATGTTCGAGGACCTGAATGTCTTGCGCCCGGAGGAGGTGCATGCGCGGGTGGAAGTGGATTTGGAAGCCTACATTTTGAAGCGCCAAATCGAGTACCGCGTGCTCATGAACATGGCCCGCAGCGTGATCATGCCGGCGGCCATCAAGTACCAAAACGGCCTCGTGTCGAACATCCAAGGCGTCACCTCCGTCCTCGGTGAAGCGGCGGGCGAATTGACAGCCGCCCAGCGCTCCCTGCTCCAAACGGCAGGCCAGCTCGTGCAGGATTTGCACCGCGTGGCGAACGACCTCGAGTCGGTGCACGATGCCGCCGAGGCACAGGAGTCGGCCCTGCTCAAAGCGAAGGCGTACGCCCACGAGGTCATGCCGAAGTTGGAGGCCTTGGCAGGGATTTGCTCCGAAATGGAGCGGGTGGTGGACGATGCGATTTGGCCCTTGCCCAAGTTTGCAGAACTGCTGTTCACCCGCTAATCAATTCATGCGCAACGAGAAAGGCCCGGTTAGTCCGGGCTTTTTTGTCCAAAATTGCCAACATGCCCTGTGAGATTGCACGCATTGTCTTACTTTCGGCATTTGTTATCAAGCGATTCAGAATGCCACAGACCCTGCAAGTAGTTCTATCGCGGATGGGCGTCGCCCTCCTGCTGGCCCTTTCGGGTACCCTGTCCCTTCTTGCTCAATCCGATGCTACCGCCGAGGCCGATGGCCACTTCGAACGCGGTGGTTATTTCGAAGCATCGAAGGAGTACATCAAGGCGTACCCGCGCATTAAGAATGACATCGAGGAGAAAGCCCGTTGCGCCTACATGGTCGGCGAGTGTTTCCGCTTGATGCTCGCCCCCGGTGATGCCGAGGAGTGGTACGACAAGGCCATCGGCCTGCGCTACGGCCAGGATCATCCCGAAGTGTACCTGCATTACGGGGAGGTCATGCTGATGCAGCAGGAGTTCGATGAGGCCATCGAATGGTTCCAATCGTATGAAGAAAACGGAGGCGATGCGTCCGTTGCCCAGGAGCGAATCCGTCAAGCGGACGACGACGCACTCGCCTTGGATGAGCCGCCTTCGCGGTACCTCGTGTCCAATTTGCTGTTGTTGAACTCGGATGCGTACGATTTCGGAGCGGGCTACGCCTCGAAGAAATCGGACGAAATCGTGTTCGCCTCATCCCGCGAGTCAGCAACGGGTTCGGGAGAGGATCCCATCACGGGGCAGAGCTTCATGGATTTGTTCCGTGCTGAGCAGGACAAGAAGGGCCGGTGGAGCACGCCAGAACCCTTGAACAACACCGTGAACACCCCTTCCAACGAAGGGACGGTCACGTTCGACAAGAAGTTCAAGACGATGTTCTTCACCCGGTGCATCGTTGAGAACGACAACAACTACGCTTGTGACATTTACCGCTCCTCGGTCATGGGGACCCGGATGGGGCCTTCGGAGATGGTGGATTTGGTTAATCGGGAAGTGAATGATAGTTCGCAAGTGGGGCATCCCGCGATGAGCCCCGAGGGCGATTACCTGTTCTTTGCATCGGATATGCCTGGGGGGCAAGGAGGCAAGGACATTTGGTACGTCAAGTACGACGACCGGGAGGACACCTTCGGCGAGCCCGTGAACATGGGGCCGGGCATCAACACGGCAGGCGATGACATGTTCCCAGCCATGCGGTACGATGGCGCTCTGTATTTCGCGTCGAACGGCCACGGGGGCCTGGGTGGATTGGACATCGTCCGAGCCATGCCGCTCGAGGGGGAGATGCAGTTCGGTGAGGTCGAGGTGATGCCTTACCCCATCAACAGCTCTTCAGACGACTTCGGCATCATTTTCTACGAAGAAGAGGACAAAGGCATCTTCACATCCGGTCGCCCTGGCGGGAAAGGAAAGGACGATTTGTACAGCTTCGAGCTGCCCGACATCGAGTTCTGCTTCCGTGCGAATGTGTACGACTACGATACGGGGATTCCATTGATGGGCAACGTGACGGTCATGGGCAGCGATGGCAACTCGTGGGAGTTGACTGCGGATGCGGACGGAGGGGTTTCGCTTTGCGAAGAGGAAATTCAAAAGAACACAACCTACACGGTGGAGGTCAAGAATGAAGGCTACATCGGTACGGGCGACAAGTTCTCCACCGTCGGATTGACCGAGAGCACCACGATGGCCCGGGAGTACTTCTTGAAGGAAATCACCGAGAAGGAATACCCGATGCCGTTGGTGTTGTACCCCTTCAACAAGGCCGAATTGCTCATCAACGACGAGGTGAATTCTGCGGACTCCTTGAACTATTTGTACGAATTGCTTGAATTGAATGAGACGTTTGTCATTCAACTTGAAGCGCACACGGACAGCCGCGGGAGCAACGCTTCCAACATGGATCTGAGCCAGCGCCGGGCCCAAACGTGCGTGGATTACTTGATCAGCCGCGGCATTGATGCGGAGCGCCTGGTGGCGGTTGGTCGCGGAGAAGAGCAGTTGCTGATTTCCGATGCCGAGATTGCGGCGATGGCCACGGAAGAGGAGAAGGAGGCCGCGCACCAAAAGAACCGGAGAACGGTCTTCCGGATTTTGCGTTTCGACTACGTACCCAAAGGTTCAGAATGACGGAAGCCACCCGATACGCCAGCCGAGGAGTCTCTGCGGGCAAGGAGGATGTACACGCCGCGATTGCGGATGTGGACAAAGGATTGTTTGAGAAAGCGTTTTGCAAAGTGGTTCCGGACTACCTCACGGGGAGTCCGGACCATTGCATTGTAATGCATGCTGATGGTGCGGGCACGAAGTCTGCACTGGCGTACATGTATTGGAAGGAGACGGGGGATTTGTCGGTCTGGAAGGGCATTGCCCAAGATGCGCTCATCATGAACGTCGACGACTTGTTGTGCGTGGGGGCTACGGGGCCGATCCTGGTTTCGAGCACCATTGGACGCAACAAGCACCTGATTCCCGGCGAGGTGGTCAAGGCCCTGATTGGAGGAACGGAATCCCTGTTGGCTGACTTGCGAGCAGAAGGGCTGGACATCCGCTCGACGGGCGGCGAAACCGCTGATGTGGGCGACTTGGTTCGTACCATCATCGTGGACTCAACGGTGGTCACGCGCATGCGCAGGGACGAGGTCATTGACAACGGTCGGATTGCCCCTGGTGATGTGGTGGTGGGGCTGGCGAGTTCGGGACAAGCGCGTTGGGAAGAGGAGTACAACGGCGGGATGGGGTCGAATGGCCTCACCTCCGCGCGCCATGACGTGTTCCACAAGGCGCTGCTCGAGAAGTACCCAGAAAGTGTGGACCCCGGAACGGATGAGCAGTGGGTCTACACGGGTGACAAGGGCTTGCTGGACGCGGTAGATGGCGTGCCATTGGATGCCGGGAAGCTGGTGCTCTCACCGACTCGGACCTATGCTCCGGTTGTCCAAGCCATTTTGCCCAAATGGCGGGACCGGATCCACGGCATGGTGCACTGCAGCGGAGGCGCCCAAACGAAAGTCCTTCACTTCATCGATGGCGTGCACGTGATCAAGGATCAGCTCTTTGAAACACCGCCGCTGTTCCGCATGATACAGGCGGCTTCGGGCACAGATTGGCGGGAGATGTACACCGTCTTCAACATGGGCCACCGCATGGAAATTTACACCGATGAGGAAGCTGCGGCATCCATCATCGCAACCGCCCAATCCATGGGGGTTGAGGCCCAAATCATCGGCCGTTGCGAGCCGTCCGCCGCGCCGAAGGTGACGGTTTCGGGCGAGCACGGCACGTTTGTATATCCAGCTTAAGCGTTCATGAACGAGGTGGTTGATTTGCTGGCCAAATTGGTCGCCATCGAAGACCGCTACCGCGAGGTGGAGAAGCGGGTAGGGGACCCGGACGTGATTGCGGACCAAACCCAGTACCGCGACATGATGCGGGAGTACCGCCGCCTCGAGCCAATCGTCGCCCACGCGACCAAGCTCCGGCAGCTCCACGGGGATTTCGAGCAAGCGCGGGAATGGCTCAACGGCACCGATGCCGATTTCAAGGACCTCGCCCGACAGGAGCTGCCCGCCCTCGAGGCCGCGCTTCAATCCGCCTACGAAGCTGGTCGGGTCATGCTGCTGCCACGGGACGCTGCCGACGACCGGTCCGCCATGCTCGAAGTGCGCGCCGGTACGGGCGGTGACGAAGCGGCCCTGTTCGCCGGCGACATCTACCGCATGTACGTGCGGTATGCGGAGCAACAAGGTTGGAAGGTCGAATTCATTTCGGCGCAGGAGGGCACGGTAGGGGGATTCAAGGAGGTGGTCGCCCGCATCGATGGCGATGGGGTGTACGGCCGCTTGAAGTTCGAAAGCGGAGTGCACCGCGTGCAGCGCGTGCCGGAAACCGAGTCCCAAGGCCGGGTGCACACCAGTGCAGCGACGGTCGCCATCCTCCCGGTGGCGGAGGCGGTCGACGTCGAACTGAACCTGAGCGATGTTCGCCGGGACACCTACCGGGCGAGCGGCGCAGGGGGCCAGCACGTGAACAAGACCGAATCCGCCGTGCGCCTCACCCACTTGCCCACGGGCATTGTGGTGGAATGCCAAGACGGCCGCTCGCAACACGCGAACTACGACCAGGCCCTGGAGGTGCTCCGAACGCGTCTTTACGAGGCCGAGCGCGACCGCCGCCGCTCCGAAGAAGCCGCCGAACGCAAATCCCTCGTGTCGACGGGCGACCGATCAGCGAAGATCCGGACGTATAATTTCCCCCAAGGACGCGTCACCGATCACCGCATCGGCTTGACCTTGCACGCCTTGCAGAGCACCCTCGGGGGGGACTTGGATCCCGTGTTGGATGCCTTGCATTTGGCCGAACAAACTGAACTCTTGAAGCATGCCTGATTCCACGCCCAAATCCCGACTCGTCAGCGCCATCCGCACCAAACGTTCCTACTTGTGCGTCGGATTGGACCCGGTGCCTGAGCGCATTCCGGCCGCAGCAGGCACAGGTGTCGAAGGCATGGAACGTTTTTGCAGGGACATCGTTGCTTCGACGGCGGATCACGCCGTAGCGTTCAAACCGAACCTCGCGTTTTTTGAGCAGTACGGTTCCGCCGGCTGGGCGGCCCTTGAACGCATCGTGAACGCCATGCCTGCGGACTGCCTCGTCATTGCAGATGCCAAGCGTGGGGACATCGGGTCGACCGCGACCCGTTACGCCGAAGCGTTCTTCAACGGACTTGGCGCTGGGGCGGTGACCGTGGCGCCTTACATGGGGGCGGACAGCGTGCTGCCCTTCACGGCCTTCACCGACCATTGGACGGTGTTGCTGGCGCTCACGTCCAATCCCAGCGCCGCCGATTTCGAGTACCACGGCGAACCGCCGCTGCACGAGGTGGTCGTCGAGCGATCCCAGGCGTGGGGCTCGGATGCGAACCTCATGTATGTGGTGGGTGCGACGCGGCCGGGGGGGCTCGCTCGGGTGCGGGATTTGGCGCCCGACCATTTCTTCCTGGTGCCAGGAGTCGGCGCGCAAGGGGGCAACCTCGAGGACGTTTCGGCAGCGGGCTGGAACGCGGATTGCGGATTGCTCGTGAATTCCTCGCGTGGCATCTTGTACGCATCGCCAGGAGCGGATTACGCGGAGGCAGCCCGCCTCGCAGCCGCATCGTTGCACCAAGGCATGCGCCGAATCCTGGACGAAAAGAACTTCTAACGTGGTGCGCCGGTTCCTCGAATCCCTGTTCAGCGCGCGGCTGTCGACGCACGTGGGCATCGCCGCGGCCTTGCTCGTTTCGGCGTTCACTGTCGGGGTAGTGGGCTTCATGACGTTGGAAGGGTACGGGCTGAGCGATGCGATTTACATGACGGTCATCACCGTGTCGACCGTCGGATTTGGCGAGCTTCGCCCCCTGTCGCCGCAGGGCCGGTGGTTCACGAGTGGCCTGATCTTCGGGAGTTTGGGAACCGTGGCCTATTCGGTTACGGTTTTGTCCAATTACTTTTTCAACGGCGAGTACCGGGACCAAATCCGAGCCGCTCGCTTCCAACGAACCCTTCAACGCATGGAACAACACGTCATCGTCTGCGGCGCGGGCCGCGTAGGAGAAAAAGCCATCGAGGAGCTGCAGGAGCACCACCACCAGGTCGTCATCATCGAAAGCGACCCGCAAAAGGCGGACCGGTTGAAGTCCGAGGGGTGCCTCGTGATCGAAGGCGACGCCACCCGCGATGAGCACCTGATTGCCGCCGGAATCTCCCGGGCGCGCGCCTTGTTGACCACGCTGCCCGATGACGCACAGAACCTGTACGTCGTCCTGGCCGCGCGCGAGCAAAACCCGGAGCTGCTGCTGATTTCACGCGCTTCCGACAGCAATGCCGTGAAGAAACTGCGGGTTGCCGGCGCTCGGAACGTCATCATGCCCGACCGGGTGGGCGGGGCGCACATGGCGACCTTGGTGGCCATTCCGGACGTGATGGAATTCATGGACCACATCCGCATCCAAGGGGCGGACGCCGTGAATTTGGAGGAGGTGTCCGTGCGCAATTTACCGGACCGGATCAAGGTGCCCACGTTGGGCGAGTTGGACGCGCGGAATCGGATTGGCGTGAACGTCATCGGTTTGAAGCGCGCGTCGGGGGAGTACGTCATCAATCCGGGGCCCGAGACGCCGTTGGACGACGCGTGCAAGCTATTTGTCCTCGGGCGTGCAGACCAAATCAGCAAGCTGAACCGCATCCTCGGCGTCACCGCTCCGGAGTACTGAACACCCGTCCACAAAATCCCGCCCTCCGTTGATAAAGTATCCGGAAGGTGAGGCCGGTCACTCAAGGGCCACGTTGTATATTCGGCTGTTCGAGTTCAAAAAGCCTCACAGCTTGGAGCGCAACTTCATGAAAAACAACAGCATGCCCCGGATTCAATCGGTAATGGCCTTGGTTTTGGCCTTTGTAAGCAGTGTTCAGGCCTTCGGTCAAGATGCCCCTGCGCAGGAAATGACCCTCGACGATCGCATCAATGCGGTCATGGAGCCGGTCACAGCCGCCATCATGAAAGTCATTTTCTTCACGGTTCAAATCCCGGGCGGACCCGAAGTTCCCTTTGTTCTCATCTGGTTGTTAGTGGGTGCGCTGATTTTCACGGTATATTATAAATTCATCAATGTGCGTGCTATCCGTCACACCATTGATGTCGTGCGGGGGAAATACGATGACCCGGACCACAAAGGTGAAGTCAGTCACTTTCAAGCGCTGACTGCAGCCTTGAGCGGAACGGTTGGAGTCGGCAACATTGCCGGCGTTGCATTTGCTGTATCATTGGGTGGTCCCGGGGCGACGTTCTGGATGATCCTCGCGGGCTTGTTGGGCATGAGCTCCAAATTCGTGGAGTGCACCCTGGGCACCAAATACCGCAAGAACAACCCCGATGGTTCGGTCTCAGGTGGCCCGATGTACTACCTCCGGGACGGCCTGAAAAAGCAAGGCAGAGCAGGCCTCGGAAAGGTGTTGGCCGTGTTCTTCGCGGTGGCGTGCATCGGCGGTTCTTTCGGAGGGGGCAACATGGTGCAAATCAATCAGGCCACCCGGCAATTGATCGAAGTCACCGGCGGTGAGTCGTCGTTCCTAGCGGGGCAGGGCTGGATGTTTGGGGTGGTGATGGCCGTGGTCGTGGCCTTGATCATCATCGGCGGCATCCGCAGCATCGCGAAGGTGACGGACAAGGTGGTGCCTTTGATGGTGGGTGTCTATGTGGCAGCTGCCCTTGTGGTCATCTTTGGAAACCTCGGAGCGGTCCCCGCAGCGTTCGCTACCATTTTGTCCAGTGCGTTCAGCCCTGAGGCGGCTTACGGTGGCATTGTGGGGGTGTTGATTGTCGGGTTCCAACGAGCGGCCTTTTCAAACGAGGCCGGCATCGGTTCTGCCTCCATTGCCCATTCCGCAGCGAAGACCGACGAGCCCGTCAGTGAAGGATTGGTTGCCTTGCTCGAGCCCTTCATCGATACCGTTGTCATCTGCACGATGACGGCATTGGTCATTGTTATTTCGGGCTACGGTTCCATCGGGCAGGAAGCGGCCATGGCGTTGGCCCAGTCGAAGGAGTTGCAAGCCATTGAGCTCACGTCCAGCGCCTTTGCACAAACCATGAGCTGGTTCCCGGTCGTGCTTTCTGTGGCGGTCATTTTGTTCGCCCTTTCGACCATGATTTCGTGGAGCTACTACGGATTGAAAGCGTGGACGTTCTTGTTCGGTGAATCCAAGGCCGCAGACGTTTCCTACAAAGTCATTTACTGCATCTTCGTGGTGGTCGGGTCTGCGATTTCAGCGAGCAGCGTATTCGACTTCGGAGATGCGATGATTTTTGCGATGTGCTTCCCCAACGTTTTGGGACTCTACTTCTTGGCTTCAGAGGTGCGCCAAGATTTGAAGCACTATTTGGATCGCGTTCGTTCGGGCGAAATCCGCAAATTCAGCTGATCAACACTTTAAAGAGCGGGGAATGAGGAGGAAGAAGCATGTCGCGCGCATGCAAGCGGCGTTTGTTTTGGTTTCGTGGACAACTGCATGGGGTTGGAGCAAGTGGGCGGCGCCGGCGCCTTTGCCCGAGCCCGACTGGCATGTCACCGCGCTGGTGAGTTTTTTGGAGGACATTCCTCCCGTAGAAAGCAAATCGAAGCGATTTACGGCTGAAATGCGGGCGCCTAAGCGGGAAAGCAAACCCCGTCAGCGTGCACCCCGCGCTTCCCTCGAATTGAACACGGCGGACAGCGCAGCATTGGAGGCCCTGCCTTTCATCGGACCTACCTTGGCGGGACGCGTCATCCGTTTCCGCGATGCCCTCGGGGGGTTCGTGGAAATCGAGCAACTGCAGGAAGTTTATGGCCTGGACTCCTTGGCTTACGCCGTGGTGTCGCAGCGCGTTCACGTCGATCCACAAGCGATCACCCCACTTTGCGCTGACACCGCATCTTGGTCGGCATTGAGGCGTCACCCATACATCGGTGTCACCGGCGCGCGGGCGATCGAACGGTACCGGGCCTCGCACGCCTTGCAGTCGGTGGATGAACTCGCAATGCACCCCCCCATTGGAGACAGCTTGGTTCAGCGGTGGCGGCCGTACCTGCGCGTTTGCGGATTGTCCGATTGAGGCGCTTACCGCTGTCGTACCTTGCTGTCATGGAAAAAACAGTGGAGCAACGGTTCGCAGCGGCAGTGGTTGACGTGCCCGATTTCCCGCAGCATGGGGTGGTGTTCAAGGATTTGAAACGTGTTTGGCAAGACCCTGGCTTGTGCCGGGATGTGACAGCGTTCATTGCAGCCGAGGCCCGCAACTTGGGCATTCAGGCGGTGGCGGGCATCGAAAGCCGCGGTTTCTTGATCGGTATGCCCCTGGCCATGGCGCTCAATGTGCCGTTCATCATGGTGCGGAAAGCGGGCAAGTTGCCTCCGCCGGTGTTGCAACAAGCGTATGCGTTGGAATATGGGGAGGCGGTGATTGAGTTGCAGCCGGACGCGGTGTCACCGGGCATGCGGGTGTTGGTGCATGATGATGTGTTGGCAACCGGTGGTACAGCTGCGGCATGTGGCGCGCTGCTCGAGGCTGCAGGAGCGCGTGTCATGGGGTGGTCGTTTTTGATCGAGCTCGGTTTCTTAGGGGGGCGGGAGCGGCTTGGTTTGGAAGGCCAAATCACCCGACCTTTACTGAGCATTTAGTGCAATGAACACATAGACGCATGAATTTTCACCCCACAGAGCAACAGCGCCTCATCCAAGAATCGGTGCGCGAATTTGCGAACTCGTCCATCCTCCCTCGCCGCATGGAGTGGGATGAATCCCAAACCTTCCCCCGTGAATTGTTCCGTGAAATGGGCGCCATGGGCTTGATGGGCATGTTGGTGCCTGAGGCGTATGGTGGGGCCGGTTTGGGGTACTTTGAATACAAGCTGGCCATCCAGGAACTTGCGCGGGTGTGCGGATCGATCGGCTTGTCTATGGCCGCGCACAACAGCCTGTGTACGAACCACATTCTCTCTTTCGGAACAGAGGAGCAGCGGCAACGCTGGCTGCCGAAGCTCGCCTCCGGTGAACACATCGGGGCGTGGGGACTGACCGAAGCGAACACGGGTTCGGACGCTATGCGCATGCAATGTGTGGCGAAGCGCGATGATGCGCGTGGCGGATGGGTGATCAATGGCGCGAAGAACTGGATTACGCATGGATTGACGGGCGACATTGCAGTTGTTTTGGTGCGGACGGGAGACTTGCTCGACAGCCACGGCATCACGGCCTTTGTGGTGGAACGAGGCACTCCTGGATTCGAAGGAGGTAAAAAGGAGAACAAGTTGGGGATGCGCGCGAGCGAAACAGCCGAGATGATATTCTCCGATTGCTTCGTGCCCGATGCCCACGTGCTCGGCGAAGTCGGGGAGGGGTTCATTCAGGCCATGAAGATTCTGGATGGCGGGCGGATCAGCATCGGTTCCCTGGCGCTAGGCATCGCGAAGGGAGCATTTGACGCGGCGTTGGCTTACTCGAAGGAGCGGGAGCAATTTGGCCAACCCATTTCCCACTTTCAAGCGATTGCCTTCAAATTAGCGGACATGCGGGTCCAAATCGAAAGTGCTGAATTGCTCCTCGATCAGGCCTGCGACCTGAAGGAGCGCGGACTCCCTTTGACCAAGGAAAGTGCGATGGCGAAGTACGAAGCGAGCGAAGTGGCCGTGCGCGTCGCGACGGATGCCGTTCAGGTGCTTGGCGGTTACGGATATACCAAGGATTATCCGGTGGAGAAGTTCTATCGGGATTCAAAATTGTGCACCATAGGGGAGGGCACCAGCGAAATCCAAAAGCTGGTCATCAGCCGCGAGATCCTGAAAGGTTGAATTTTTCAATAGCGAAACTTGGTGCATTTCAGTTGGTTCACTATCTTCGCACCCCAATTTGAAGACCATGCTCTCTATTCCAGTCAAAGAAGGCGACAACATCGAACGTTCCCTGAAGCGTTTTAAGAAGAAATTCGACCGCACGAAAAAAATGCGCGAGTTGCGCAATCGTCGTGAATACGTGAAGCCGAGCGTGGTGAAGCGTGAGGGAATGAAGAAGGCTGTTTACAAGAATGGATTGAACTTGAAGAACGACTGAGTTTTTTCTTGTTTTCTTGTGAAAAAAGGACGAAATTGTCACACGACTTTCGTCCTTTTTTGTTTTGCCGTCACCAAACCAACATATCGCTGAGTTCTTAGCTTACCTCGAAAAGGAGAAGCGTGGTTCTGTGCATACCCTGCGGTGCTATCGTTCGGATTTGAATCAACTGGTCCGGTTCCTGGAGAAAAACTTCGGGGATGCGGACCTTTATCATGTCAAGCCGGAAGCGCTCAGGACGTGGGTGGTGGAGATGATGAAGGAGGGCAAAGCACCAAGGACCATTCACCGAAAGGTCTCCGCATATCGGACCTTCGTTCGCCACGCCAAGCGTGCGGGTGAGATGCAAACGGATCCAGCAGAATCCGTCCCTTTGCCGAAGCTCGAGAAGCGCCTGCCTACGGTTGTTTCGGAACATGCCATGCGCGATTTGTTCAGCGAGGACGTGTTCGGAACCGATTGGAAGGGGAGGCGAGACCGCAGTGTTTTGGCCTTGCTATATGAAACAGGCATCCGGCTCAGTGAGCTGATTGCATTAAAAGTTGTCGATGTGGATGCGAATCGACACGAATTGCGCGTTTGGGGTAAAGGAGCCAAAGAACGAAGGGTTCCGTTATTGCCTGAAACATTGAACAGCATCCAAGACCATTTGAACTCGAGGCCTTACGAATCGGAGTGGCTATTTGTATCGGACGCCGGGCGCTCCATGTACCCGTCGTTTGTCTACCGCCGCGTGAACCACTACCTGAAGGAAGTGAGCACGTTGCAACAAGCCAGTCCGCACGTATTGCGTCACACGTTCGCTACCCACCTGTTGAATCGGGGTGCTGAATTGTCGGCGGTGAAAGACCTTTTGGGTCATGCCAGCCTCAATTCGACTCAGGTTTATACGCACCATTCGCTCGCACGGCTGAAAGAGTTTCACCAAGCCAGCCCTTTGAATTCGCGTTCTGGGGAGGGTGATTAAACCGCACGTGCCATGCAGGTACAAATTCATTCCATTCATTTTGACGCCGACCAGCGTCTGCTCGACTTCATTCAAGGCAAGCTTGAGAAGTTGACGACTTTTCATGACCAACTCATTTCCGGCGAGGTGTTCCTCCGTTTGGAGCGGGATGCTGAAAAGGGGAATAAGGTTGCCGAAATCAAGTTGCACATTCCGGGTGCAGATCTTTTTGCGAAACGCCAAGCGAGTAGCTTCGAAGCCGCTTGTGATGAGACCGTAGAGGCACTGAGGAGGCAATTGAAAAAGTCTCGGAAACACCTGAATTGACCGACTGATTGCACCGCCGCCCGGCTCCCTGAATTTTTTTTTGAGAAAAGTGGAGCCGGGCGCTTGGTGTGAGAAGATTGTTTGCTACATTTGCCGTCCTGAAAACAGGGCGGCTTTTTTGTCGCAGCTCTTTGAAAATGTATGCCGGTGTAGCTCAGTTGGCCAGAGCAGCTGATTTGTAATCAGCGGGTCGGGGGTTCGAATCCCTCCATCGGCTCACCAGTATACAAGATTGTACCATCATGGGGGTACGCCGGAGTTGGAGAGCCGGGGCAGACTGTAAATCTGTTGCTTTCAGCTGAATAGGTTCGAATCCTATTACCCCCACACCGATTGATCGAACGCGATCAATCCCATGCGGAAGTAGCTCAGTTGGTAGAGCATCAGCCTTCCAAGCTGAATGTCGCGAGTTCGAATCTCGTCTTCCGCTCCACCCTTCGGGGTAGTTTAAAGCCGATGTAGCTCAGGGGTAGAGCGCATCCTTGGTAAGGATGAGGTCACGGGTTCAATTCCCGTCATTGGCTCTTGTCTCATTCAAAGTGTAATCTACACAGTTAATCAAAACAGCTAGGCTATGGCTAAAGAAACGTTCGACCGGTCCAAGCCGCACGTGAACATTGGTACCATTGGTCACGTCGACCACGGGAAAACCACCCTTACCGCGGCAATCACGAAAGTAATGGCAGACGCTGGTTTCAGCGAAGCTCGTTCTTTTGACCAAATCGACAACGCACCTGAAGAAAAGGAGCGTGGTATTACGATCAACTCGTCGCACGTCGAGTACCAAACGAAGGAGCGTCACTACGCGCACGTTGACTGCCCTGGCCACGCTGACTATGTGAAGAACATGGTTACGGGTGCTGCGCAGATGGACGGTGCTATCCTCGTTGTTGCTGCAACGGATGGTCCGATGCCACAAACGCGCGAGCACATCCTGCTCGGCCGTCAGGTCGGCATTCCACGCATCGTTGTGTTCATGAACAAAGTGGACATGGTGGATGACCCGGAATTGCTCGAGCTCGTTGAGATGGAAATCCGCGATTTGTTGAGCTTCTACGAGTACGACGGTGACAACGGTCCTGTTGTCCAGGGTTCTGCCCTCGGTGCCTTGAATGGCGAGCCGAAGTGGGTTGAGACGGTGATGTCCCTCATGGAAGCTGTTGACTCTTGGATTGAAATCCCACCACGTGACAACGAGAAGCCGTTCTTGATGTCTGTTGAGGACGTCTTCACGATCACGGGCCGTGGTACGGTTGCTACGGGTCGTATCGAGACGGGTGTCATCAACACGGGTGACGAAGTCGATATCCTCGGTATGCAAGAGGAGAAGATGAAGTCCACCATCACGGGTGTTGAGATGTTCCGCAAGATCCTCGACCGCGGTGAAGCAGGTGACAACGTTGGTTTGTTGCTCCGTGGTATCGACAAGAAGGACATCCGTCGTGGTATGGTCATCGCGAAGCCTAACAGCATTACGCCACACACCACGTTCAAGGCTGAGGTCTACATCTTGAAGAAAG
>JALQTD010000250.1 GCA_023264155.1 Flavobacteriales bacterium
CAGGCGGTGGGCGCCAAACCCAGACCCCGTGAACTTGGAAGGGCAACCCCAGCCGGTACAGCAACCGGTGCAAGCGCCAACGAAGGGCGCCGATGATTCGTTTTATGGTCATGGTTCAGGGAATCAGGGGGACTTTACGGGCGAAGAGGTAGTCGGTTTCGGCTTTCAGCCGAGTGATTTCGGCGGCATCGAGCACGGGCGGGCGCGCCGGCCCGTAATCTGCGTACATGATCCGGACGTGCTCCACTTCGTCGGGCACGGCGTTGTGCAGGTAGGTGTGGAAGACGTGCTCCTCCGGCACGAGGGTGCCCTTGAAATAACGCGCGCCAGCCCCTTGTTCGTCGTGACAGAAGTCGAGGAGCGCTGCCCAGTGTTCGCGCGCAATGCCGTACCAGCCCCGCCCGAGCATGACCTGCCACTTCTCGGGGAAACGCCGGTACTCCGCTTCCGGGCGTGGCAACAAGCGCGCCACCCAGTTCTGAATCCGCTCTTGTCCCTTCCGTCGGAGCCACCGCTGCACGGGGCTGTAGTACGTGTGGGAATGCCGGTGCACCCGGCCGGTCGGCCGCCACGGCTCGCCGTCCACTACGGACTTGCCCGGCCGCGCGGCGAAGTAATCCCGGATGGCTTCTGCCGTACGCAGCGGCTCGGTGTCGGCCGAAATCACTACGAGGTGCGACACGTCCGTCTGCCCCGCCACCCAACGGATCGCGTTCAGGTGCACGTCCATCATGGTCCAATCGCCCCACAGGTGGTCCACCCGCGGGCCGATGCACGCGACGTGATCAAAGCGCTGAGCGATGGCCTCGAAAGGAGCGGCCTCGGATTTGGCATCCACGTGCAGGCCGATGCGGAAACCGGGCACATCGAAAAAACGCACCAGGCGTTCGACGCTTCCGGGGCCCGCGTGCGCCAGGATCAGGAGGTAGAGGTTCATGCGCATGTTAAGGTACGCGGTTTCGCGCGGCCGAACGCCTCCTCGCCGCAAAAATGAAGGGCTCCGTAACTTGTGCGCTTCCAATATCGTAGCCTGACTATGCTGTTCAACTCCCTTGAATTCTTGGCATTTCTGCCCTTGACGTTCATCGCGTATTGGGCGGTGTTTCAGCGGTATTTGCGTGCTCAAAACGCGATGCTGCTCGTGGCGAGCTACGTTTTTTACGGGTGGTGGGATGCGCGCTTTTTGCTGCTGATCGCGGCGTCGACGGCGGTGGATTTTGTGGTTGGGCAACGCATTGCTTCGGCCAGCACGCGGTCCGCAGCGCGGCGCTGGTTGGGGGTGTCGCTGGGAGTGAATTTGGCCTTCCTCGGCTACTTCAAATACGCTAACTTTTTCATTGACAGCTGGATAAGCGCCTGGGAAGCGGTGGGGGTCACGATGCAGGCGTCCACGCTGAACATCATCCTGCCGGTGGGCATCAGTTTTTACACGTTCCAAACCCTCAGTTACAGCATCGACGTGTACCGCGGGAAGCTCCAGCCGACGCGCGACCTCATCAGCTTCGCCACCTTCGTCAGCTTCTTTCCCAAGCTGGTCGCCGGTCCCATCGAACGGGCAAAACAGCTGCTGCCGCAAATCGAGCAAAAGCGCAGCTTCACGGGCGAGGACGCCACGGTCGGCTTGCGGCTCATCGTATGGGGACTCTTCAAAAAGGTGGCTGTAGCCGATTCCTGTGCGGTGCAGGTCAACGACATCTTTGGCCACTACGCCGATCACGATGGCCCGACGCTGTTGCTGGGGCTCTTCTACTTCATGTTCCAGATCTACGGCGATTTCAGTGGGTACAGCGACATGGCCATCGGAACGGCCCGCCTTTTCGGCATCCGATTGATGACGAATTTCAGCATGCCTTATTTGTCCCGCGACATCCCCGAGTTCTGGAAGCGGTGGCACATTTCCTTGACCTCGTGGTTCGGGGACTACGTTTACCGGCCGCTCGGAGGGCCCTTCGGGGGGAAGTACAAATCGGCTCGGAACATGTTCCTGGTTTTCCTGATCAGCGGATTTTGGCACGGGGCGAATTGGACCTACGTCGTCTGGGGCGGGGTGCACGGCTTGCTGTTCTTGCCGGCCATCGTAAGGGGCCGCAAGCGCAAATGGCGGCGGGTGCAGTCGGGCACGCCTACGCTGCGGGAATGGCGGGCGATGGCCCAGACCTTTTTTGTGCTCATGCTCACAAATGCCTTGTTCCGTTCGCCGAACTTGTCCGCGGCAGCCGGTTATTTCG
>JALQTD010000251.1 GCA_023264155.1 Flavobacteriales bacterium
AAGGAAGGCGTTTCCGCCCTGCAGGTCGTCATGACGAAAATCGGTGCCGGAGGTAAGTTCGACAAGGACTCCTATAAGGTTTCCGGCGGTCTACACGGGGTTGGGGTTTCTTGCGTGAACGCGCTGTCCGTCAGTTTGCGCGCCGAGGTGCACCGCGACGGCAAGGCGTACGAACAAACCTATTCCCGCGGAAAGGCCGGTGCCCCTGTGGCTGAAATCGGAACCGTCGACGACCGTGGAACGACGGTGGAATTCCAACCGGATCCCGAAATCTTCGAGACCCTTGTCTACAACTACGAGACCCTCGCCGACCGGATGCGTGAGTTGGCCTTCCTCAACAAAGGCATCACCATCGAGCTGACTGACGAGCGCACGTTGGTGCAACTGGAGGAAAACGGTCCGGAAGTTCACAAGCACGAGGTCTTCCACTCGGAAGCAGGCCTCCGCGATTTCGTCACCTACCTCGAAAACAACCGGGAGCCCCTCATTGCCGAAGTGATTCACATGGAAGGCGAGCGCAACGGCATCCCCGTTGAAGTGGCGATGATCTACAACACCTCCTTCAACGAGAGCCTGCACAGCTACGTCAACAACATCAACACCCACGAGGGCGGAACCCACCTGACCGGTTTCCGTCGCGGTTTGACGTTGACGCTGAAGAAATACGCGGAAGGATCCGGAATGCTGGACAAGTTGAAGTTCGACATCTCCGCGGATGATTTCCGGGAAGGATTGACGGCAGTCGTCAGCGTGAAGGTGGCGGAGCCCCAGTTCCAAGGCCAAACCAAGACCAAGCTAGGCAACGCCGAAGTCAGTGCCCCCGTCGGCCAAGCGGTGAGCGACATGCTCGAGGCCTACCTCGAAGAGCATCCGAACGACGCCCGTTCCATCGTCCAGAAGGTCATCCTCGCCGCGCAAGCACGCCATGCGGCACGCAAGGCCCGCGAAATGGTGCAGCGCAAAACCGTCATGAGCGGCAGCGGACTGCCTGGAAAATTGGCCGATTGCGCTGAAAAAGATCCTGCGCAATGCGAACTGTTCCTCGTGGAGGGTGATTCGGCAGGTGGTACGGCGAAACAAGGACGCGACCGCCATTTCCAGGCCATCATGCCACTTCGGGGTAAGATCTTGAACGTCGAGAAGGCGATGCACCACAAGATCTTTGACAACGAAGAAATCAAGAACATCTACACCGCCCTCGGCGTATCCCTCGGAACGGAAGAAGACGAACGGGCCTTGAACCTCACGAAGCTGCGCTACCACAAGATCGTCATCATGTGTGACGCGGACGTGGACGGCAGCCACATCGAGACCCTCATTTTGACCTTCTTCTTCCGGCACATGAAGGAGCTCATCGAGAATGGCTTCGTCTACATCGCGACGCCGCCTCTGTATTTGGTCAAAAAAGGCTCCCGAAGCGCCTACTGTTGGAACGACGAGGAGCGCGACGCCATGATTGAGCAACTGCGCGGCAGTTCCGGCAGCGATTCGGGCATCGGAGTGCAGCGCTACAAGGGCCTCGGTGAGATGAATGCAGAGCAATTGTGGGACACCACGTTGAACCCCGAGTACCGGACCTTGCGTCAAGTGACGATCGAAAATGCCGCAGCTGCGGACCAAGTCTTCTCGATGCTCATGGGAGACGAGGTGCCTCCGCGCCGGGCCTTCATTGAAGAAAACGCGAAATACGCCAACATCGACGCGTGATCCAGCGTTCGTACCACATCACCGGCATGACGTGTGGGCATTGCGTGGCCCGCGCGAAGGCCGCGTTGGAGTCCGTGCCGCAGATTGCGGAAGTCCACGTGCAACTCGACGCCCCGCAGGCGCTCATCACGTTCAGTGGCTCGCCCGTTGAAACCGCAGCCTTGCAGGCCGCCCTGTCCGAGACGGGGTACGGCATTGCGGCGGCGCCAGAACAGGCCGCACCCCGGGCCGGCAACTGGTCGGGAAAAGTCGTGTGGGTCACCGGCGCCAGCAGTGGCATCGGAAAAGCGTCGGCGTTGGAGTTCGCCCGCCAAGGTGCCCGGGTCATCCTCTCCTCTCGGCGCAAGGAAGCGCTCGAGGCTGTGGCTTCCGAAGCCCCGGCCGCTTGGCAGGCCGATTTGTGCGTCCTTCCCCTCGACCTGATGGATGCGGAGGCCATGGCAGGCAAGGCCGCGGAGGCCCTGGCTGCCTTCGGCCAGTTGGACGCCGTGGTGCAT
>JALQTD010000252.1 GCA_023264155.1 Flavobacteriales bacterium
GCTCGGGCAAGCAACCGCTCACCGCAAGCGCCCCGATGGCAAGCCCCACAGAAAAATGTCGTGCGCGCATGGTGCTCCAAAGCTAACGCATTTGCACCTTCGCAAATCGAATGAAGCACACGCCGCCCCGTCATTTAACGTCCTTTCGAAGCCGCTGGCGGCCGCACCCGGGCACGCCGGAGCCGTTGCGCGCCTTGCGTGAGGAAGTGGCCGATTGGATCGAGGCGGGCTGCACGGAGCCCGGCGATTGGGAGGTGCGGGCTGAAAACCTCCAGCGCGCTGAGAATCCAGTCTACCGCGAGTGGCGATCGGTTTGGCCCGAGCGGTTTCTGCCGGTCGAGGTGTTCAAGCACCGGCGGGTGCTGCTCGAGGGCGTGGGGACCGCCACCACGTTCCGCAGCTCAGGCACGAGCGCAGCGGCGCTAACGGCCCAGCACCACGTGGATGACATCGGCTGGTACGATGCGATGGCTTTGGCGGGCTTCGAGTGGTTCTACGGGGACATCCGTTCGTATGAGGTGCTGGCCTTGCTTCCGGGCTACCTCGAGCGCGGCGATTCGTCGCTCGTTCACATGGTTGCCGCCTTCCGCGCCGCCTCCGGGGCGGAGGACGTGAACGGCGGCTTTTACCTGAACGACCTCGCGGGGCTCTCCCGGGCGGTGGAGGCCGCCTTGGTACGCGGCAAGCGCGTGCTGGTTGTCGGCGTAACGTATGCCCTCCTGGATTGGGCGGACTTGCTGGCCGAGGAACCGCTCGCCGGCGACAAGGCCGCTTTGATCGTCATGGAGACAGGGGGCATGAAGGGGACCCGGGCCGAATGGACCCGTGACGCCTTGCACGCCCACTTGCGCGCCCACATCGGCACCCCGCACATCCACAGCGAGTACGGCATGACCGAGCTGCTGTCCCAGGCGTACGCCACCGAGGCCGGCCGCTTCCGCACTCCGCCTTGGTTGCGGGTGGTGATCGGCGACCCGGGGGACCCTTGTGCGTGGATGGCAACGGGGGGGCGCGGTCGCATTCACTTGGTGGATTTGGCCAACGTGCACAGCTGCAGTTTCCTAGCGACGGGTGACGTCGGACGGATGCACGCGGACGGGAGTTTCGAGGTCCTCGGCCGCTTCGACGCATCCGAAATCCGCGGGTGCAATCTGATGGTGCAGTGACGGTTTTCAACACCGCCGCCCAAACTGCGGAAAATTCCTGCAATGCATAACATAGAATCCTTGGACAAGCGGGATGCACGTGCCATCTTGCGGCCGCAACCTCAATTCAGGATCGTCCATGGAGTTCGCTATCGCCCTCATCGGCTTTTCCCTTGCTGCTTACGCGGTTGTAGGGAACGACTGCATCCAAACCTTAGGCACCTTCCTGTCTTCGAACGACCACCGTCCTTGGTGGCAGTTGTGGATTTTTGCCGGTTCCATCATGGCCATTACCCTCGTCATGGGGTACTTGGGCCTCGGCAGCTACCTCGGAGGCGCCAACGCCGACGACCTGACCTTCGGTAAATTCGGCAAGCTGTTTTCTGACAGCAACCCCTTCCCCGTGCTTTCGTGGTGGTACGTGCTGCCTCCCCTCGTGCTGTTGGCCATTACGCGCATCGGCATTCCAGTGAGCACCACGTTCCTCGTCCTGTCGTTTTTCAGCATCAAGAGCTTGCCTTCCATGCTGACGAAGAGCCTGGGCGGCTATGGCGTGGCTTTCGTCTTCGCCATCGTCATGTTCTTCCTGCTTTCGCGGCTCACCGAGCGTTTTTTCATGGACAATCCCATGGAGGAGGGGCGCGGCATCATGCGGAGCAAGCGGTTCTGGACCGTGTTGCAGTGGTTGAGCACGGGGTTCCTGTGGAGCCAGTGGTTGACGCAGGATTTGGTCAACATCATGGTGTATTTGGGCAACCCTGCCGGGGTGGGAATGGGCACGTTCATCTTTGCGCTGATCACCTTGCTCGCCTTGTTGGGCTTGATTTTTTACCAACGTGGTGGCGCCATCCAGGGCATTGTTTTGGCCAAAACCAACACCACCGACATCCGCTCCGCAACCTTCATCGACTTCTTTTACGCCCTCACCCTGCTGTTCTTCAAGTACGATACCTTGGGCATCTGGGACGGCGGCATTCCGATGAGCACCACGTGGGTCTTCCTCGGCATGCTGGCTGGACGTGAAGTGGCGGTGCGCGTCCGACTGAAGCTGGTTGATAG
>JALQTD010000253.1 GCA_023264155.1 Flavobacteriales bacterium
ATCCGAGCTCCCCCGCGCCCTGAAAACCATCACCGGCTTCAACGTCATCGGCATCCTCCTGCTCACCCACGGCTTCGTGGCCTACCCTTCGGCCATCGCCCGGCTGTTCTTCGACGACCCCGTGGGCACGGAGGCGTTGGTCCGCACCCTTTTTGTCATCTTCAGTGCCGTGTTGCTCTACAGCGTCACCTCCATCATGCTGGCCACCATCCAAGGAGCCGGCGCCACCACGGCAGCCTTTCGCATCGAACTCGCTGCGGTGCTGCTGTACATCGCTGTCACCTGGGCAATGACCGTTTGGCGTCCGCAACCCGTGTGGGTCATTTGGCGCGTGGAATGGGTGTATTTCAGCAGCATCGGCATCGGATCTTGGCTCACCTTGCGCCGCAAAACGTGGATGGATCCCCAAACCCTGTAACCCATGGCCTACCCCACCGCCCCCTTGAACCGCCCGCTGCGCGTAGCCTTCCTCGGCACGCCTGAATTCGCAGCCACGTGCTGCCAAGCGTTGATCGACGGACCACACGAGGTCGTCGGGTGCGTCACCGCGCCAGATCGGCCGGCTGGCCGTGGACACAAGTTGCAACCGTCCGCGGTGAAAGCGCTCGCGGTGCGCCACGAGCTTCCCTTGTTGCAGCCCGAACGGCTGAAGGCCCCGGAGTTCCTCGAGGCTTTCCGGAATTGGAACGCGGATGTGGCGGTGGTGGTGGCGTTTCGGATGCTGCCGGAAGCGGTTTGGTCCGCGCCTCCTTTTGGCACCATCAACCTGCACGCCTCCCTCCTGCCCCAACTCCGCGGCGCAGCGCCCATTCAACGCGCCATCATGTACGGGCTGAAGGAAACCGGGGTTACCACATTCGCCTTGCAGCACGCCATCGACACGGGGGCCATTTTGCAAGCCGAGCGCGTGAACATCGGGCGCAATGAAACGGCGGGCTCCCTGCACGACCGGCTACTTGCCGCGGGAACGCAGCTCTTGCAATCGACGCTCGATGCCCTGGCCGCCGGCACCCTCGTCGGGGTGCCGCAAGCCGAGCGCATGCCCGACTCCCCCCTGCTCGAGGCGCCCAAGTTGTTCCGGGCGGATTGCCAAGTGAACTGGCACGCCACCCTCGCCCGGGTGCACGACCACATCCGTGGGTTGAACCCCTTCCCTACAGCGTGGACACCCGGGCCGGAAGGACCCATCAAGCTCCTCACAGGCATTCCGCATCCAGCCGAAGATGAAGTTCGCCCCGGCACGTGGCGCGCACAAGGCGGGCGCGTCGAAGTCAAATGCCACGACGGTTGGTACGAGTTGACCTCCCTCAAGCCCCCCGGCAAGCGAGCCCTCTCCGGAGCGGATTGGCTGAACGGTCAGCAAGGGGCACTGCCTGCCGGCTGGAACGAGGCCATTGCCGGTCAGTCGTAAGCGCCGAGCAGGACTTCGAGGATCTCCCGGGCGGACTCAGTCAACGGCGTTCCCGGTCCGAAGATGCCCACCACGCCCGCAGCGTAAAGGGCGTCGTAGTCACCGGGCGGAATGACGCCACCCGCCACCACGAGGATGTCGTCGCGGCCCAAATCGGCCAAGGCCTTCACCAAGGCGGGAACCAGGGTCTTGTGTCCCGCGGCAAGTGTCGAAATGCCCACCACGTGGACGTCGTTGTCGACGGCCTGCTGCGCGACTTCTTCCGGCGTGCTGAAGAGCGGACCGAGGTCCACATCGAAGCCGAGGTCGGCGAACGAACTTGCAACGACTTTTGCCCCGCGGTCGTGGCCGTCTTGGCCCATTTTCGCCACGAGGATCCGCGGCCGACGGCCTGCGCGCGCGGCGAAGGCATCGGTCAGGGTGCGGGTCGCCTTGAATGCATCGGCTCCTTCCATTTCGCGGGAGAAGATACCACTGACTTTTCGGTCGGCGGGACGGAACCTGCCGAATACGTCCTCGAGGGCGGCGCTGATTTCGCCGAGCGTGGCGCGCGCGCGGGCGGCGGAGACGCTGGCCTCGAGCAGGTTGCCCGAGCCGGCGGCGGCAGCCCGGAGGGCCTCGAGGGCGGCGCGGACTTCGGATTCATTGCGGGAGGCGCGCAGGGCGGTGAGGCGTGCGATTTGGTCCGTGCGCACCGCGGCCTGGTCGATGGCCAACACCTCGAGGTCCGCCTCCTCCTCCACGGCGAACAGGTTCACCCCGATGATGCGGTCCTT
>JALQTD010000254.1 GCA_023264155.1 Flavobacteriales bacterium
CACCCGCCCCAGCTGCTGCGGCACCCGCCGCGCCAGCTCCGGCGCCTGCGGCGGCAAGCCACGCTACGGGACACCCGTCACCAGTGGCCCGCAAGCTCATGGCCGAAAACGGCATCCCGGCGGGCGCGGTGCAAGGCACGGGCCGCGACGGCCGCATCCTCAAGCAGGACGTGGTGGCGGCCATGGCGGCCGGATTCGATACCGGTGCTGCCGCGGCTTGGGGCGGATCGCGCGAGGTCAAGCGCGAGAAGATGAGCATGCTCCGCCGCAAGGTGGCCGAGCGCCTCGTCGGCGTCAAGAATGAGACGGCCATGCTCACCACGTTCAACGAGGTGGACATGAAGCCGGTGATGGACTTGCGCAACAAGTACAAGAACGAATTCAAGGAACACCACGGCGTCGGCCTTGGGTTCATGAGCTTCTTCACGAAGGCGGTCACGACGGCGATCCAGCAGTATCCGGCCGTCAACGCCATGATCGATGGCAAGGAGATGATCATCCCGGAGTACGCGGACATCGCCATTGCGGTGAGCTCGCCGAAGGGGCTGATGGTGCCGGTGGTCCGGAATGCGGAGACCTTGGGTTTGGCCCAAATCGAAGCCGAAATCAAGCGACTCGCCCTCCGCGCCCGCGACGGCCAACTGACGGTCGATGAAATGAGCGGCGGCACCTTCACCATCACGAACGGGGGCGTCTTCGGCTCCATGCTGTCCACGCCCATCATCAACCCGCCGCAAAGCGCGATCCTCGGCATGCACAACATCGTCGAGCGCCCCGTTGCCGTGAACGGCCAGGTCGAAATCCGCCCCATCATGTACGTGGCCCTCTCTTACGACCACCGCATCATCGATGGCAAGGAAAGCGTCGGCTTCCTCTACACAATCAAGGAGATGATCGAGAACCCGGAGCGCATGCTGTTCAGCGGCAAGCAGCCGGCCGAGGTGTTGCTCGGGTTGTAAGGTTAGCGCTTAATCCACTTCGAGGTCGCGCGTTCGCCCGTGGCGAGTTCCCAGTGCAGGGTGTACGCTCCCGGCGCGAGCCCGTCGAGTTGCAAGGTGGAAGCGCCCGTTCCGCGGTGCTGGGAGACGAGTTGGCCCCGGAGGTCCACCACGTCGAGGGTCCAGGCCGCTGAGGAGGGCAGGCCACTCAGCCGCAGGGTGCCGTCGGAGGG
The DNA here is from genome assembly GCA_023264155.1 of Flavobacteriales bacterium. GTDB lineage: Bacteria > Bacteroidota > Bacteroidia > Flavobacteriales_D > Sanyastnellaceae > JALQTD01. The sequence goes on from JALQTD010000254.1 coordinate 1,172, forward strand.
ATTGGGCCCGATTTCGAGCGAGGCGAAAGCGGAGGGTTCCCCCACGCCGTTGGTGCCGCAGACGGCCACGTTGTAGGCGCTCGAAGGGGCGGAGCCGGGGGTGTTCTCGTCGACCAAGGTTTCGCCGGACGGGCCGGTGACGAGGTAGCCGCATTCTGCGGGGAACAGGCCGTTGTTGAAGACGAAGCTCAGGGTTTGGCCTTCCTCCACGGCAATGCGGGCATGCGCCTCCGTGAATTCGAAAAACGCCTCGCCGGAGACCAAGCCGGGAATGGTCGTCACCAGCTCCTCCTCCACGTAAATGCCGAGCGAACCATAGTCCCAGCCGTCGCCGAATGCGTCGAAAACGGTCACGTCAACGTAACCGCACGTGGGCTCTGGCCGACAGGGCTCGAGGCCGAAGATGGCGGCGGAGGCGTTGTTGCTGAAGTTGCCGGCCCATTGCCAAATCAAGTTCCCCTCCGCATCGATCACCTCAAACGCCTCGCCTTGGAACCCAATGCCGGAGCGGATCAGGTTCACGAGGCTCCCTTCGTCCACCGCAAACGCATAGGCATCGGTGTAGCCGCCGTTGAGGGTGGCCGTGGCGACGACCTCGCCGTCGACTTGCACGTACATCGGGGTTTCCCACCCGTCTCCGGCGTTGTCGAACAGGTTGAGGGTCCACGTGCCACAGGTGCCCACGGGGTTAGGGAAAGTGAAGGGCAACACGGCGTCCAACACGTGCACCACCCCGTTGTAGGCGAGCTGGTCGGGGAGGCCGATGGGGGCGCCGTTCACGGCGATGTCGCTGCCTCCGACTTCGACCGTCAGCGCCTCCCCGCCGTAGGAGAGGAGGACCTGGTTGTTGTAGAGTTCGGCGGCGAGCCATTCGGTTTCGACGATGTGCTGTTGCACGATTTCGTCCATGTATTGGGAGGCGAGGAGCGCCTCGACGGAGGAAAATCCGTTGGCTCCAGCAAAGTCGATCAGGGCTTGGTCGCTCGGGGCGAACACG
>JALQTD010000255.1 GCA_023264155.1 Flavobacteriales bacterium
TCGGCTGCTGAAGAAACGGAGAAGGCAGCAGCAGAAGCCCATGCGTTGCCGTTCACCGAGTACAATGCGATTTCCACATCTCCCGTGGAGGTGTACGCTCCGCAATCCACCGCAGCGGTTGCGCCTGGAGCGAGGTCACCGGTCCACTCAACGTCGGGCTGAGCCGCGCCGCCAACCGTCACGGAGAAGATGGCAGAAGTCACGTTGTCGGAACCGAAGTTGGTCATGTCGACGGAAGCGTTCCATCCGTCAGAGCACGCCACGAAGTCGCCCGTGTAGTCCACCAACGGAGCAGCACCCGTGATGGCGTTTTCGCAGTCCGCGAAGGCCATCTCGACGTGTGCGTCGAATGAAGACTGTCCTGATTCCACGAGGATGCCGTCAGGGCAAATCGTGTAAATGGTCGGGAAGTACGCACCGGCGTAAGCGTCGAAGATGCTTCCGTCCGTGTCGTCGATGATGGGGTACGTGGTACCGGTCACCCAGTCGCCGACCGTCGCCGTGCCCGTACCGTGCAAATCATCGATGGTGGTGGTTTCATCACCTTCGATGAAGAACACCATCAAATCGTCCGTGCCTTCTGGTCCGAAGGTGTCATGCAAGTCACGCAAGATGTGCGTGTTGTGGTAGTTCCAGCAAGGACCGCACCAAGTTGCAGAGAAGTCGATGATGACCGTCTTGCCTGCGTCGAGCAATTCTTGGAGGTTCCATTCCGTGCCGTCGAGGTCCGTTGCCGTCCAGTCAGGTGCAACACTGCCATCCGGCAATTGAGCGTAAGCAGACGTTCCGATCAAGAGCGCTGCTGCAAAAGCGTAAATGTGCTTCATTTAAAAAGGATTGGTTGGTTTGCAATTTTGCACGCCTAAAATAAGCGAAAAATTCACATCGGGATGACGTAATCTTCGCACAAAGGGTTGCTTAAAAGTTCACGCTCCTCAAAAGCGGGTCGAAAAGCTGACTTCAAACCCGTTCGATGCAGGGACGGCGCGGCAGACCCCGCCGATGCAGAAGATGCCTTCTCGCCGCTTGCCATAACCGATGGAAAGGCGGTGTGCCCCGCTGATGTAACCCGCGGTGGCAAAGAGGTAGTGCACCCGCAAGTCCTCATCGGGGTTGCCGAAATTGTACTGGTCGATGACGCTCGCGAACCAGTGCGGACTCCAAGTGTATTCGGCCAGGACCGTAGCCCAATCACCCTTGTCTTGATCGGTCAGCAGGGCTTGGACCTCCGTTCGCAAGCTTTGACGTTTCGCGGTCTTGACCTGGGTTTCAAGCACGTGGATGTCGGCGTAGACGATGCCTTTGAACGTGGTGGTGACAGGCGTGGCGAGCGTGTTGAACTGGAAGTTGAAATAGCTGTACTTGAGTTTCCACGTCTTGCTGAGCTTGCGCTCGATGCTCAGGTTGAAGTCGCGGACGTATTTGGTCGTGCCAAATCCCCAGCTGTTGCGCTCGTAGCCGTCGATGATGCCTTCCACTCCGGTGAGGTGGGTGGTGTCGAGGGAACTGGCGGCGGCGTAGCCGAGGGCGATTTTTGTGCCGTAGGGACCGCCGAGGCGGGTGTCGCGCGGGATTTGGTAAAACACTTCTGCACTGGCGCTCGCTTCCCCGCTCACCACGGTGGCATAAGGGTAAAGCGTCGCGGCCAAATTGTACGTATGCTGCTTCGTGATCGCAGGAATGAAGCTCACCGGCACGTCGAACAGCAGCAGGTCGCGGTCCGCCCGGAAGCTCATGTTGTCCACGGTCTTCGCGTTGAGGCTGATGCCGAGGCCCCGGCGGGAGTAGCCGAGGGAGGCGAGCAGGGCCTCACCGCCTTTGTAGATGTAGCCGTTGTCCGCGCTCGGGTCGTTGATCTTGCCACAGTATTCGAGGTCGCCGATCCAGCCGCCGCGCTGGAGGCCGAGCCGGTAGGACCAAGCGCCCACGTTTTGCGGCATTTCCAGGACGAGGGTGTCCTTGATGATGGAACCGCCGGGTTGGAAGCGGCTGACGAAGGAAGCGCCGAGCTTGACGCGCAGGTCCTTGTCCGCCCACCGCGGCACGAGTTCGTTCAGGTCGATTTCGCCGTCCACCGCCCGGATGAGGTTGGGCGAGTTGATGAGGCGGGAATCGAAGTCGAG